>JASFFN010000266.1:0-4101 GCA_050124275.1 Roseobacter sp.
AGACCCTGCGCTGAATGCCGGCGCGATGCCTACACGGCCTTTCGTGCCGCGGCCGGCATCACGGGATGCATCAAGTCGTTCGATGACCAGTTGCATGCGCAGCGCGCGACCGCACGGCGCTATCGACAGATCAGGTATCAAAGCGACATCGCTGCCTTGCCGGTCGGAACCTTTGTTCTGTCCTCGGATGGAGAGGTGCACCTTCTCGGCGCGGATCATCTTTTGCCTTATACCGCCGGGGGCTATGCACCGGCGGTCAGCCGGCCCAAGCACCGGCAGGTCACCGTGTTGACGCCCAGTCCTCTCGTGAATGTCTTGCGGGCCGGCTACGATCTGGAAATCGCGACTGGCGCTCAGGCCTGAGCCTTTTCTTCCAGCGTCAGCCAGTCGTCTTCCGCTTTTTCGAGTTTGGCCTGCCGTTCGACCAGCGCGTCGGTCGCTTTCCGGAACTTGACCGGGTTCGAATTGAAAAGATCCGGATCGCTCAGCACTTCCGTCAGCTTGGCAATCTCGGCCTCGAGACGGGCAATTTCAGCCGGCAAAGCCTCCAGCCGATGTTTCTCGGTAAAACTCAAACCCGGTTTCGCGGATGCTTTCGGTTTTGGCGCGTTTTCGGGGGCTTGCGGTTTCCGGGCGGGTTCCGGGTCCCTAAACGGCGCCACCCCTTTTTGCCGCATATAGTCACTCCAGCCGCCCGCATAGACGGTGGCGCGCCCGTCGCCTTCCATCGCGATTGTCGTTGCCGCCACGCGATCGAGAAAATCGCGGTCATGGCTCACCAACAGCACGGTGCCCTCGTAGTTGTCGAGCAGTTCCTGCAAGAGATCGAGTGTTTCCACGTCAAGATCATTTGTCGGCTCATCAAGCACCAGCAAATTGCTGGACCGCGCCATGATCCTGGCCAGCAGCAACCGCGCTTTTTCACCGCCTGAAAGAGACCTCACAGGGCCGCGCGCCTGTGCTTCGTCAAAAAGAAACTCCTTCAGGTAGCCGACCACGTGTTTGGGCTGCCCGCGCACCATCACCTGATCTGCCTTGCCGGAGACACGCATCTCCGGATCGCCTGTAAGACTGTCCCAAAGGCTCATGTCGCCATCCAGTTGTGCCCGCGACTGGTCAAAGACGGCGAGTTCGAGATTGGTGCCAAGACGCACCGTGCCTTCATCGGGTTGTTCCCGTCCGATCAGCATATTGAGCAAGGTCGTCTTGCCGACGCCGTTCGGCCCGACAATCGCGATGCGGTCGCCTCGCTCTACCGTCAGGGAAAACGGGCGCAAAATGACCCTGTCGCCGAAAGATTTGGAAATCTTCGTTGCCTCGATGACCTTGCGGCCCGATTTCGGGCCGGCCTCGAGCGCCATCGCCGCCGTATCTTGCCGCTTGATCTGCGCGGCGCGCTGCGCGCGCAGGTCCTGCAGCGCGCGCACCCTGCCCTGATTGCGTTTGCGCCGCGCCGAAATACCTTCGACCGCCCAACGCGCCTCGGCCTTGATTTTGCGGTTCAGTTTGTGGCGTTGCGTATCCTCTTCTTCCCAAACTCTGTCGCGCCACGCCTCAAATGCCTCAAAGCCTTTTTCCTGGCGACGGACGACACCGCGGTCAATCCAAAGCGTCGCGCGCGTCAGGGCACGCAGGAACGCGCGGTCGTGGCTGATGACGACATAGGCCTGGCGGCTCTGTTGCAACTCCTCCTCCAGCCACCCGATGGCTTCTATATCGAGATGGTTCGTCGGCTCGTCGAGCAACATCAGATCCGGGGCATCAGCCATAAGTCGCGCAAGTGCTGCACGGCGTTTTTCGCCCCCGCTGGCCGTGCGCACCGACCGGGCGGGATCGAACTTCAGCCCTTCTCCGGCGCGTTCGACCTTGTACATTTCCGACGCGTCGAGGCCCTGGGCCGCGAACGCGCCCAGGGTCTCGAACCCGGTCAGGTCCGGGTCCTGCTCCATGTAGCCAACCGAAACACCGGGACCACGCACGACATCGCCGCGATCCACTTCGACCTGTCCCGCAATCACCTTCATCAGCGTCGACTTGCCGGACCCGTTGCGCCCGACGAGGGCGAGGCGGTCTCCGGGCTGAATCATGAGGCTCAGGTCTTCGAAAACCGGATCTCCGCCGAAGGTGAGTGAAATATCGTTGAGCTGAAGCAAAGGAACGCGTGCCATAAAGCGCAGCTAGGATGCCGCGCCGCGAAGGTCAATCCGCTTTTTCGGTGGCGCGCAGGTTCAACTGGCGGTGCCGCACAAGGCGCGCAACAGTTTCTGACGCTTGGGTGGGATCAGGGCCGTTTCGACGGCGATGAACACGTGAAGCGTGTTCATGGCGCGATCCACCACGGCATGGTCGCTGACCCCGCCCCCCAGTGCCAGATAGCTGCGCAGGAGTGGCGGCATTTGTTTCAACGCAAGGCGCTTGTCGAGGGCCGAATCAACCTCGGTTGTGAAAAAGTGCACCTCGTGCGCCTTTCTCCCGGGAACCAGTCCCTCGCGCAGCATCGCATTTTCGCGCAAATAGGCGAAGGCGGCGGCGTAGAGCGCCGGGTCCGTACCGGCAAAGGAGGCGCAGCCGAAAAGCAAAGCGGCCCCTGTCCGGTCCACATATCCCGTCAGAGTCGCCCAGGCGAGCCGCAGCACATCCGGATCGCGGCACCGCTGGTCGATGCAAAACCGGCCCAATTCCATCGAAGGGCCGTCAACAGCATCGAGTCGGGAAAGATCGTATTGCTGCCCGGTGTACCCCGCGCCGATCTCCCTGCCGCAAACGAACCTGAGCCGGCAGCAACCGACGATCGACCCGGTTTCGATCCGGCGAATTATCAGATGGTCGCATTTGGCGTCCCAAGGGTCCCGATCAAGCCCGGATACAAGACCGAAACATCGCGCCCGGAATACCTGTGTTTCTCTCAGTTCGGTTTTCGACTGCACCAATCGGGCCGCATATCGTTCCGTGCGCAATGAGCGATCTGAAATGCTTTGCCGCATGACCGCTCGCCTTGGTGCCTATCCGCCACCGAAGCCCGGAGGCGTGAACGACCCGATATTGCCGACCAGCTGCTGGAAGAAGGATTTGCCCGCCACGCTCGAATCCGTCACACGCCGCGTCAGGCGTACGATTTGCCCCCGCTCAAGCCCGAATTGCTCGACATTGCGTACGATACCATTGTCGTCAAAGCTCACGGCGACGACTTCGCGTTCGACGACCTCGGGCTGCAGCATTGCAACGGTTTTCACGCGGCTGCGGACGAAATATACGGCATCGTCCTCCAGAACCGACGTTGATCCCGCCGTACCCAGCGTTTCCTCGACGGTCGCCCTCGTGTCGATGCCGACGACGATCTGATCCAGCTCTTCCTGCGGCGGCACGTATCCGTGGTTGCGGTAAATCGGCCCGCAGGCTGTCAAGCTTCCCACGATCAGAAAGACAAACCCCCATGACAGCGCAGCCCGACGAAGACTGAATTTATCTGACACAGGTCTGCGCATTTTTCTGCCCTCTTGCCCTTGGGTGACGCGGCTTTTATTCCGCTTACACCATGCGTGCGTGATGGTTCAAGAAACGAAAGTGCCGAACATGAAGCAAAAAGCCCCTTCTCCAAACGCTTTGCGGGTCGCCGACCTGCCGCAGAACGCGCCGACCTTCTTTGCCGTGCGGCCTGAAACCTCGCGCCGGCAGGCCATCGCGGAGGATATGGAGTTGATCGCCCTGCGCAAGCTTTCCTTTGAGGGGAAAGTCGAGGCGGAAGGAGCGGACGACTGGCGGCTCACCGCGAGGCTCGGGGCGACGGTCACGCAGCCCTGCGCAGTCACGCTCGACCCGGTCACCACGAGAATCGATGAAGATGTCACCCGGCACTACCAGCGTGATTTCATAGTGGTTGACGCGCCCGAAGCCGAAATGCCCGAAGACGAAACAGCCGAGCAATTGACGGCCTGGATCGATCCGGAGGCGGTCATGCTCGAGGCGCTCGCGCTCGCGCTGCCACTTTACCCGCGCGCGCCGGATGCCGAACTGGGCGAGATGACAGTGACAGCGCCCGGGGTCGCGCCGATGCGAGATGAAGATGCAAAACCATTCGCGGCGCTGGCGGAACTCAAGGAC
>JASFFN010000267.1:0-4100 GCA_050124275.1 Roseobacter sp.
CTTGAAATGGCTGAGGCGCCCAGACCGATCAGCGCATGGGACGCGTTGTCGGAATAGCCCTGGAAATCCCGCTTCAGTCTTTTTTCAGAACGGGCTTTGATGAGATTGTCGCCTGGCCTTACGAAGTGATCCATTCCAAGGGCTTCGTATCCATCCGAGAGGAGGATACTCCGGGCAATCCGCGACATCTGAAAGGCATCTTCGGCAGACGGCAGATATCTGGCGTCGATAAGTATCTGTCGCTTGGCCAGATTGGGCACATGCGCGTATTCGCAAACGGCAATCCGGTCAGGATCGAGCGCCAGCACCTGCTGCGCGGTTTCGGCGATCGTGGCACCCGATTGCCGGGGAAGACCGTATAGCAATTCCATATCGAGGTACTTCAGGCCCGCGCGTCTCATCTGGCAAATGACTTCGAGTGTCTGGTCGAATCTTTGCCGCCGGCCAATTGCCTGCTGGACCTTTTCATCAAAATCCTGAATGCCGACGATGGCCCGGTTCATGCCATTGGCCATGAGGCAATCGATCATTTCAGCTGTCACGTTGGTGGTATCGATTTCGATGGAACACTCGAAACCCTCCGCGCGCGGGAAGGCCTCGTAAATCGTATCGAGCAACAATTGCATCTGCTCGGGCGGCAAGA
Organism: Roseobacter sp.; assembly: GCA_050124275.1. Lineage (GTDB taxonomy): Bacteria > Pseudomonadota > Alphaproteobacteria > Rhodobacterales > Rhodobacteraceae > Roseobacter. Next base: position 644 of record JASFFN010000267.1, read on the forward strand.
TCGTCGGTGTGCCGCCTCCCATATGCAAGCGGCTCAGGAAAACGGAAGCCGGCAACTGAGCACGTACCTGTGCGATCTCTTGCAGCAGTATCGAAACATACCGCGCGACGGCGCCTTTTTCGTCGGCCGCTTGCGTGCGACAGGCGCAAAACCGGCAAAGCGTCTCGCAGTAGGGAACGTGAACATAGAGCGAAACCGTCGCGCCATGCGGCACGGCTCTGAGCCAACGCACCTGACGCAGCGCTCCTTCGGCCTCGACAAAACGGTTCGCCGGCGGATAGCTCGTGTACCGCGGCACACGCTTTTCAAACAATCCGGTGCAACGCAGTTGTTCCAAATGCTCCATTCGATTATACTAATTCCATGCGCGCTCGACCCCTTGATTCAGGTCAAATTCTTGAAGAATAATGTTATCTCAGGTGCGAAATGTGCGGACTGTCCGATACATCATCGCGCGGTCTGCGCCCGCTGTGACGCGGAAGAGTTGCAACGACTTGAATCGATGAAGAAATATCGCGCCTTCAAGGCCGGAGAAACGATCTTCTGGCGCGGCGACGATATGACTTATGTGGCTTCGGTTGTGGATGGCGTGGCCTCTTTGAACAAGACACTGGAAGACGGCAGAACCCAGATGGTTGGTCTGCTTTTGCCATCGGACTTCATCGGTCACCCGGGGCGTACCCGAATCGAATTTGATGTGATCGCCTCCAGCGATGTGACTCTGTGCTGCTTTGACCGTGCCCCTTTTCAGCAACTGCTGGATGATACGCCGCATGTGTCGCAGCGCATGATCGAACTGGCCATGGATGAGCTGGACGCCGCGCGGGACTGGATGCTGTTACTTGGCCGCAAGACCGCAGGAGAGAAAATCGCGACCTTTGTCGAAATGGTTGTGCGTCGCCAGCACTTCCAGCGTCGGGATGGCCTGAAGCCCGATTTGATTCTGCCTTTGTCCCGGGGCGACATAGCAAACTATCTTGGCCTGACACTGGAAACGGTGAGTCGTCAGATCGGACAGCTCAAATCCGACGGGATTATCGAATTCGTCGACAAGAGACGGTTCCGGGTCCTGGATGTCCAGCGGTTGCAGGATGCCACCGGCAACGATGACGACGGGTCGATCATCTTCTGAACCTTGCCCGGTTTGCTGTCCCGGCGCCGAACAGCTATGTCCTTCCTGGAACAAAACGGCTTTTGAGACACATGACCATTGAGGCTTCCTCCCTCCCCCGCATGGACCTGATCGTGTGCCCGAGCTGCGACGCGGTTTATGCGCTCGCAAGCGCCGGACATGGCCAGCGCGCGGTCTGCCGGAGGTGTTCCACCGTTCTGATCGCCCCGCGCCGTAAAGCGGGAATGCAGATCATTGCACTGTCGCTGACCATTCTGGTCCTCATCGTTGCCGCCGCGGTGTTTCCGTTCCTGACGATCCAATCCACCGGATTGAGGAACTCGGTCTCCATCATCGACGCGGCGCTGGCCTTTCATGACGGCCCATTGATACTTCTGTCCCTGACGACGATCGCACTGATCCTGCTGGTTCCGATGGTTCGGGTATTGCTGTCGCTTTACGTTCTGGTGCCCATCGTCAGAAACCGACCGCCCGCGCGCCATGCAGCACGGGCGTTCCGGTTGGCCGAAGCGCTCAGGCCATGGTCCATGGCCGAGATTTTCGCGATCGGTTGTGCAGTGGCCCTGATAAAGATATCCGCGCTGGTGGACGTGACATTCGGCCCGGCGTTCTGGATGTTTTCGGTTCTGGTGGTGCTGGTCGTGGTGCAGGATAACTTCATTTGCAGATGGTCCGTATGGAACGCACTGAACAACACCCCAAAATCGTAACGGCGCGCGAGCTGGGTCTTGTCGCCTGCACGCGGTGCAATCTGGCGTGGCACCAGGGCGTGGAACACTGCGGGCGCTGCGGTCACAAACTGGTTTTACGCGAATTCAAGAGCTTGCAAAGGGTATGGGCGTTCTGGCTCCTGGGGGTGATGTGCTATATCCCTGCGAACATTTATCCGATGCTGCAGACCCGCACGCTTTTTTACAAACAGGAAGACACCATTATCGGCGGCGCAATCGAACTGATAGAATACGGCAGCATCGCGGTTGCTCTCGTGATCCTGTTTGCCTCCGTTGCCATTCCCATCGGAAAGTTTCTGGCGATCGCTTTTCTGGCAGTTTCGGTGCATCGTCCCTTCAGCGTCTCGCACGAGCAACGCCATATGCTCTATGAGATCGTCGAATACATCGGACGCTGGTCCATGATCGACATTTTTGTGGTTGCGATCCTCTCGTCGCTGGTGCAACTCAATATCCTGGTGACCATAAATCCCGGTCTTGCGAGCCTTTTTTTTGGTTTGTCGGTCATCTTTACCATGTTGTCCGCACAGGCATTCGACAGCCGCATGATCTGGGACGCGGAACAGGCACAGGAAGAAAGCATAAAGAATGACTGACCTGCCGCCCGTTTCGGTGGAAAATCAGAAACCCGGACCTTTCACCAATCTGTCGATTGTCTGGGTCTTCCCATTTCTGGCGCTGGCCATTGCGTTGATTTTCGCCTGGCAGTCGTACAACGACCGCGGGCCGGTCATCAGCATCGAGTTCGAAAACGGCGCTGGTATCCTGCCAAAGCAGACCGAGCTTCGGTTTCGCGATGTAAAGGTCGGCGTCGTCGAGGACCTGAGTTTCAGCGACGACCTGAGCAGCGTTGTCGTCGCCGTGCGCGTCGGCAAGGATATCGCCCCGTTCATTGATGCGGGCGCGACATTCTGGATCGTGCGCCCTGAGCTTTCCACCAGCGGCGTCAGCGGGTTGGACACTGTCCTGACCGGCGTCTTTATCGAAGGCTCCTGGGACAGCCAGATCGGACCGGCCAGAGACAGCTTCAGGGGCTTGGACAGCGCGCCGCTCTACCAGCCGGACTCGGGCGGTTTGCAAATCGCCCTGAGATCGATCCCGGGCGGTACGTTGAGCGCGGATACGCCTATCCTGTTTCGCGGTATCGAGATCGGGCGTGTCGGACCCGCACGCATATCCCCGGAAGGGAACTTTGCGATCGCGGAAGCCGTCATTTACGAGCCCCACGGCAATCTGGTAACCCCGGCAACGCGGTTTTGGGATACCTCAGGGTTCAGCGTATCCATCGGTGCGTCCGGCGCGCAGATCAACTACAGCTCGATCGCTTCGCTTTTGGCGGGTGGCATTACCTTTGACACCTTCGTCTCCGGTGGCGCTCAGGTCGCGGATGGCACGGTTTTCGAGGTCTACGCATCCGAGGAAGACGCACGCAACAGCGTGTTCAGCGCGTCCGATGTGGATACGCTTGAATTGCGCGCGGTGTTCGAGGACAATATTTCCGGCCTTGCGATTGGCGCGCCGGTCGAGTTCGGCGGCGTGCGCATCGGGTCCGTATCCAGCGTGTCAGGTATCGTCGATCTGGACGCATTCGGCG
>JASFFN010000268.1:0-4094 GCA_050124275.1 Roseobacter sp.
GGGCGAGGGGACTTCGACCGTTACCTTGTCGGTTTCAAGCTCGCAGAGCATTTCGTCTACAGCGACGGTCTCACCCGGCTTCTTGAACCATGTGGCAACTGTGGCCTCGGTCACGGATTCGCCCAGAGTGGGTACGCGTACTTCGGTGGTCATGACTTATTTCCCTTCGATCGTCAGCGCTTCGTTCACGAGCGCGGCTTGCTGTGCCTTGTGCTGGCTCGCCAGCCCCGTCGCGGGCGAGGCGGATGTGGCGCGGCCCACGTAAATCGGGCGTTTGTGTTTCGACTTGATGCGGCCGAGCACCCATTCGATGTTGGGCTCGATGAACGTCCAGGCGCCCTGGTTCTTGGGCTCTTCCTGGCACCAGACGACTTCCGCCTGTTTGAACCGCTCCAGTTCCTTCACCGCCGATTGCGCCGGGAAGGGGTAGAACTGTTCGACCCGCAGCAGGTAAATGTCGTCGATGCCGCGTGCGTCGCGCTCTTCCAGCAGGTCGTAGTAGACCTTGCCGGAACACATCACCACGCGCTTGATCTTGTTGTCCGCCACCAGCTTGGTATCCGAATTTCCCTTTTCGGCGTCATCCCACATCAGGCGGTGGAAGCTCGAGCCGCTGGTGAAATCCTCGGCGTTGCTGATCGCCAGCTTGTGCCGCAAAAGCGACTTGGGCGTCATCAGGATCAGCGGCTTGCGGAAGGACCGGTGGATCTGCCGCCGCAGGATGTGGAAGTAGTTGGCGGGCGTCGTGCAGTTTGCGACGATCCAGTTGTCCTGCCCGCACATCTGCAGAAACCGCTCAAGCCGGGCCGACGAGTGTTCCGGCCCCTGTCCTTCGAACCCGTGCGGCAACAGGCACACAAGGCCGGACATCCGCAGCCACTTGGACTCGCCCGACGAGATGAACTGGTCGAACATGATCTGCGCGCCATTGGCGAAATCGCCGAACTGCGCTTCCCAGAGGGTCAGGGCGTTCGGCTCGGCGAGCGAGTAGCCGTATTCAAAGCCCAGCACCGCATATTCGGACAACATCGAGTCGATCACTTCGTACTGTGCCTGTCCGGCCTTGATGTTGTTGAGCGGATAGTAGCGCTCTTCGGTATTCTGATCGATGAGGCCGGAGTGGCGCTGCGAAAAGGTGCCCCTTGTGCTGTCCTGCCCGGCGAGGCGCACTGGATAGCCTTCCGTCAGCAGCGAGCCGAAAGCCAGCGCCTCGGCAGTTGCCCAGTCAAAGCCTTTGCCGGAGGAGAACATTTCCTGCTTGGCCTCAAGCAGACGCGCGACCGTTTTGTGTATAGGAAAACCTTCCGGCACCGACACCAGCGCCTTGCCAACCTCCTGCATGGTTTTCTTGGAGATCGCTGTCTTGCCGCGCTGGTATTTGGTCTCGGCGCGTTTTTCAAGGTGAGACCACTTGCCGTCCAGCCAGTCAGCCTTGTTCGGACGGTACTCCTTCCCGGCTTCGAATTCTTCGTTCATATGGGCCTGAAAGGCGGCTTTCATGTCCTCGATTTCGCCTTCGGGGATTAGCCCGTCCTTGACCAGACGTTCGGTGTAAAGGCTGAGCGTGGTCTTGTGGCCCTTGATCTTCTTGTACATTAGCGGGTTGGTGAACATCGGTTCGTCACCCTCGTTGTGGCCGAACCGTCGGTAGCAGAAGATGTCGATCACCACATCCTTGCGGAACTTCTGACGGAACTCGGTCGCGACCTTGGCCGCATGCACCACGGCCTCCGGGTCATCCCCGTTGACGTGGAAGATCGGTGCCTCCACCACCAGCGCGTTGTCCGTTGGGTAAGGGGATGAGCGGCTGAAGTGCGGAGCGGTGGTGAACCCGATCTGGTTGTTCACCACGATGTGGATCGTGCCACCTGTCTTGTGACCCTTCAGACCTGAGAGCGCGAAGCATTCGGCCACAACACCCTGTCCCGCAAAGGCTGCGTCACCATGCAGCAGGATCGGGATTACCGAAGTCCGCTCGTGGTCGTTGTTCTGGTCCTGTTTGGCGCGCGCCTTGCCCAGCACGACCGGGTCCACTGCCTCCAGGTGCGAGGGGTTCGCAGTCAGTGACAGGTGCACCGAGTTGCCGTCGAATTCGCGGTCCGAGGAGGCGCCGAGGTGGTACTTGACGTCACCGGACCCGTCGACTTCCTCGGGCTTGAAGCTGCCGCCCTGAAACTCGTTGAAGATCGCGCGGTAGGGTTTGGCCATCACATTGGCCAGCACCGACAGGCGCCCGCGGTGCGGCATGCCGATGACGATGTCTCTGGCCCCGAGCGCCCCGCCGCGCTTGATGATCTGCTCCATCGCCGGCACGAGGCTTTCGCCTCCGTCCAGACCGAAGCGTTTTGTGCCCATGTATTTCACATGCAGGAACTTCTCGAACCCTTCGGCCTCGACCAGCTTGCTCAGGATTGCCTTGCGTCCTTCGCGGGTGAACTGCACTTCCTTACCGAGCCCCTCGATCCGTTCCTTGAGCCATCCGGCCTGTTCGGGGTCCGAGATGTGCATGTACTGCAGCGCGAAAGTGCCGCAATAGGTGCGTTTGACGATCGCGATGATCTCGCGCATCGAGGCCATGTCCAGCCCCAGCACCTTGTCGATGAAGATCGGGCGGTCCATGTCGGCCTCGGTAAAGCCGTAGGACTTCGGGTCCAGTTCCGGGTGCGGGGTGTTCTCGCGCATGCCCAGCGGGTCAAGATCGGCGACAAGGTGTCCCCGGATCCGGTAGGCGCGGATCAGCATCAATGCCCGGATGCTGTCGAGCACAGCGCGCTTGATCTGATCGGTGGTGACGTCGACGCCGAGTTCCGCCGCCTTGGCCTTGATCTTGTCGCCCGCGGCCCTGGCTTCGGGCTCCGGCGTCCACTCGCCCGTGAGCGCCATGGTCCAGTCGTCACTGGGTTGCGGGGGCCAGTCGGTGCGGGCCCACGAAGGCCCCGCCGCTTCATGTTTGACCGAGACCTCGTCGTCTCCCATCGCCTTGAAAAAGGCCTGCCACGCCTCGTCCACCGCATTCGGATCGTTGGCATAGCGCGCGTACATCTGTTCGAGATATTCCGCGTTGTGCCCCTGCATGAAGCTGGACGCGTGGAACTGGTCGTTTTGGGGTTGTTCGGTCATTTGAGCACCTCATGAGGATTGGGACCGTATTGGTTCGGGCCGGGTTGGCTGGGGCGGGTGAGCCACCACAGGACGATGAAAGGCGAAATCATGATCACGATGATGGCAATCATGACGATCAGCCCGAAGGCTCCTTCGAACGCAGCGGCAGGATTTTCGGAGGCCAGAAGCTCGGCGTTGCCGGAGAGGCCGATAAAGATCGACAGGCCGATCATGGCGATCAACGGGTAGAACAGGTAGAGGCCGGAGCGGCCGGTGTCATGCATACGCCGGAAGCCCACGGCGAGGCCGGGGATCAGGGTTGCGAGGTTGAAGGCGCCCGAGAGCAGTTTGGGCCCGTTCGGCGTGCCGGTGACGCCGTTGATGAACTGTTCGAGCGCGCTGAAGATCGCACCGCCGAGGATGCAAAACAGTGCAAACCACCAGTACTCCGACCGCGACGCGCGCCCCGAGAAGGTGACATACTTGCGCAGACAGGTGATGATGGCCTCGCGAAAAGTCATGATGCGGCCTCGGCAGGTGGCGGGCCGTATTTGTTCGGGCCGGATTGGGAGGGACGGGATAGGAAATAAGCGAAGATCGCGGCAACTAACGGCAGAAGCCAAAACCCATACATCATGTTGGCAAAATAGAGTCCCGCGAAGAAGTTCAGAAGCGGGCTTGTCGGGGGGCCCGCGTCGCCAACGAGTACCCACATAAAGTTGAAGGGAATATACGAAGGCAGCGCCAGTACAAATGGTACTGCTACCAGCCAACCATACCATCCGATGTCGTGAAATCGGCGGGATCCAGCAGCCATCCACGGAATGTAAAAGGTGAGCAAGAGCCCGAAAAAGATCAAAGCGAGGAAGAAAGGAACCTCGTTAAACGAAACGCTCGGAAGGATTGCCAATAAGGCGGGTCTTACCGCCAGATGAGCAATAACGCCCAGAAGCGTGAACCACCAGAACTCGGATTTCGAAGCGCGACCTGAA
>JASFFN010000269.1:0-4090 GCA_050124275.1 Roseobacter sp.
CGCAGTGACCTTGAGCGCGGTTCCGGCACCTGCGGCGGGGCGTGCCGGGCGTCGGGCCGGCCGCGTGAAAACGCGACTGTTGGGGTTCAACAGGACTGAAGAAGAAGCCGATCCTTTCGGTCGCACGCCGGACGCAACCGCCACGGCGCAGCGAGAAAAGTTTCCGGTCGGTTGGCTGGTGATCGTGGAGGGGCCCGGTGTTGGCCACTCCTTCAGCATCTTTACCGGTGCTTCCATGATCGGACGCGGTGAAGATCAGGTGATCCGTCTTGATTTCGGTGACAACAGCATTTCGCGTCACAACCATGCTGCGATCGCCTACGATGAAGAAGACAACAAATTCTACATCGGGCATGGCGGCAAATCCAACATCATACGGCGCAACGCGCGCCCGGTTCTCACCACAGAGGAGTTGCACCACGCCGACCTCATTCGCATTGGAGAGACCACGCTCCGGTTCGTCGCCCTCTGCGGGTCGGATTTTCGATGGAGCGGCGTGGAGCGCCCGGATGCGACCGGTGCTTGAGTTCGACGCAGCGAGCGCCCTGAGTAAAGGGCAACGCAGCTATCAGGAAGACGCCATGATAACCGACTTGGCGTGTGGCGCGGAAGTGGGCTGCGTGGTTTTGGCCGATGGCATGGGCGGTCACGCGGCTGGTGATGTGGCCAGCAAGATCGTCGTATCCGAAGTCTACAATGAATTGATGTCCAAGAAAGAAGATCCGGACACACTGGAGGCCAACGTCACCGAGACGCTGCGCCGTGCGGCGATGGCTGCAAACGGGAGTCTCAGAGATCATGTCAGGGATTTTCCGGAAACCCGTGGCATGGGGTCGACGCTTGTTGCTTCTGTCATCGTGCGGAGCAACCTTTACTGGATCTCCATTGGAGACTCGCCGCTCTTCCTGTTTCGCGAGGGCGCTTTGGTGCAGCTCAACGAGGATCATTCCATGGCGCCGCAGATCGACTTCATGGTCAAATCGGGTTTGCTTACCGTCGAGGAAGGGGTTAGCCACCCCGACCGGAACATTCTCACGTCCGTGTTGTTTGGCGCCGAGGTGCCGAAAATCGACTGTCCGAAAGAACCCGTCGCCCTGCAAGCGGGCGATATTCTCATTGTCGCCAGCGACGGGTTGCAGTTTCTGACGGACATCGAGATCGAAGCGGCGCTGAGGCGCAACAAGTCGAAATTCAGTTCCGAGATTGTCGAGGACCTCTTGCAACGTGTGATGGACACTGAAGATCCGCAACTCGACAACGTTTCATTCACCGTCGTTAAGGTACTGAACGCCTCAGTACGTGATGTGCGCGAGACGGATGCTTTATCGTGTCCGGACATTCGCTGTGTTGGATGAACTGGCAAATCACGACGTGGTGGCCCGGCTGCGTGCTGCACGCGGCGACGCGGATCTGTCCGCCACCGCAAGAGCAAACGCGGTCGCTCTGGCTGACCGGCTCGACCACGGGGTCCGGATCGTTCTCCTTGGACCGCAAGGCGCGGGGAAATCGACATTATGCGACGCACTCCTGGGCACTTGGGGCCATGCGGCGGGGCAGGGCCAGACCAGGCACTTTCACCCCAGTACGACGTCGGCGGAGCAATTGGGCCTGTCGGAAAACACGCTGACGCTCCCGGTCGACGCGTGTGGTCTGGGCCGCGCACAAATCATAGACTTCGGAAGCAGTGACGAGCCAGACGCGATCCGCGCGGCCCTGGCCTGTGCAGACATCGTGTTGTGGTGCACGCAAGACTTTGACGGACAGGAGGCCGGAATCTGGTCCGGGGCGCCTGACCACCTGAAAGATCACAGTTTCATGGTGCTGACCAAAGCGGACGTATTGGCTGAACGGGGCATCCTTCAGGAAAGAATCCATGACCTGGCAAAGATCGTGAGTGAGGAGTTCCACAGCCTGTTTCCCGTCGCCGCCGGGCAGGTGCTGGACAGCCTGAAACGCGGTGCGCCCGTGGCGCCCGAGCATCTTGCAGCGAGCGGACTAAAGGCGCTACGGAATGCAGTTTCCTGCAGCGTAACACAAGGCCAAAGAGCGGACATGGACAGCGCGATGCTGTTTGTCGAGCGACACGGGCTCGTCGGGAAATCCCCGGCTGACCCGCCTGCGCCGCCCTCTGATCCAGGGCAACCGGTGCCGACACCGTTCAGGGATGCATATGATGCGATCATGCGGCGGGCTTTTGATCTTGCCGAACTCAGCTTCGACGAGTCGCATGGTGATATGTCGGAAGTCCTGGGGCTCTGCGGCATGATCTCGGCAGAACTGGTCGATATCACCCGTGGCACTGGTTCGGACAAAGCGCGATGGGCGGAATGGTCGGATCAGTTCGAGGAAGCCTCGGACAAGATCATGCTGATGACCATGGAGAACGACACCCGTTCTGCAGCGGATGCCGTAACGATCCTTTTGCAACTGCGGCGCGATATGGAGTACATGATCGCTCACTAAAGTTTTAAGAATGCGCAGCTTTTGCGCCCGTCCACAGCCACATTGCAGGCATAATTTTCACCGACCTTGAATCGGTGTGTAGAATATGTGGGGTGGCACGATGGGTATTCACCGAACACAGATGACATTGTTTGCCTGCTGCCCCCGGCGCTTGCCGGATAGGAGGAAGGCGGGATGAACATCCTCAATTCGTCTGATGAGACCGTTTTCGCGCATGCGGCGCAAGCAGATCTTCTGCGCAAGGGATTGGAAGACTGCTACGGCTTTGCCGAGTCCGTCGGCCGTCTCAAGGACGCCTTGGAAACTTTGAGAAACATTGGCGACGACAACATGCTGCGCCGTGCCGAGCGCATGTTGCGCCAACTGGACAATTTCGAACCATCCGTCACGATGATTGGTCAGATCAAGTCCGGCAAGACATCATTGGTGAACGCGTTGATTGGCGCGCCGGATCTGTTGCCGGCGGATGTCAACCCGTGGACATCCGTGGTTACATCCTTGCACTTGCACCCCGAATGCGCAGATTTCGAGGCAAGCGCTTCGTTTCGTTTCTTTGATGAAGACGAATGGGACCGTCTGATTTCAGGGGGAGGACGGATCGGCGAACTCGCCAGTCGGGCCGGCGCGGACGAAGAACTGGAAAAAATCAAGCGGCAGGTTTCGGATATGCGCGAGAAGTCCCGTGCGCGCTTGGGCAAGAAGTTCGAGATGCTGCTCGGGCAGCAACGCGACTATGGTTTTGTCGACAAGGATCTGGTCGAACGCTACGTCTGCCTCGGAGAAGACCTCGGTGACGAAGAGCAAGATAGAAAGGATGTTCAGGGCCGCTTTGCCGACATCACCAAATCAGCCGATCTGAGCCTGCAGCGCGCCGCTTTGCCCATGCGTCTTTGTCTGCGCGATACACCGGGCGTGAACGACACCTTCATGATGCGCGAGCAGATTACGATAAGAGCCATTCGGGACAGCCGGATCTGCGTCGTCGTTTTGTCCGCGCATCAGGCGCTCAGTTCAACCGATATGGCGCTCATCCGCCTGATTTCGCAGGTCAAATCGCGGGACGTTGTGATCTTTGTAAACCGGGTCGACGAATTGTCCACCCCGGCAGATCAGGTTTCGCAAATCCGCGAGAGCATTACCAGGACCTTGGAGCGTCACAAGGGGCCACGGGAGGCCGAAGTGATCTTCGGCAGTGCGCTTTGGGCCGGGTTTGCGTTGCAGGGAAGGGTCGACGAATTGCCATCCGCGAGCGCGCGCGCTCTTCAGAACCTTGCAGCTCGCACTGACGGCAAGAGAATCGGGACGTCACTGACGGTTCCTGACGTTTGGGACATGTCTGGCCTGCCGCAGTTGCAAGCAGCGATAGCCGACCGGATCGTGAACGGTGTCGGCGCGGCGACGCTTCAGCGGATTGGCGCCAGCGCAAGGAATCTTGCCTCCGGGCTGGCTGCGGCCGACCGCATTGCAACGTCCGAGGCAAATGAAAATGCCGCGCGCTCCTTGGACGGTGCCGAGGCAAGTCGCAAAATCGAGGAGGCCTGCGCGAGACAGGCGGCAGACCTGGATGCGGAATTCACGGACATCATCGCGGCGTTCTCGGATCGCATGGACAGGGTTCAGGAGAGCT
>JASFFN010000270.1:0-4079 GCA_050124275.1 Roseobacter sp.
TTTCCGGACTCTTCCGGTGTCTCGACTGCAAGAATGCGCCCTTCCAGCAAGGAGGCGATCATCACCGGCGCAAACACCAGGGCAAGTCCAGTGCTCAATCCACCCAAAAGAGCATGGAGAAAACCGAACAGCAGGACCATCAAGAAGCTTTGCGTAAAAAGGTTGCGCACAGAAACGGTGTTGATCCTACTTGCCGGTCCATACTCCACTTAGTCGCAGCCGAGAGCATCATACCGAACAAGACAGGGGAAACTGTGTCCGGAAGAGGCCCCCTACACAGTCCGCAGGGCGGATACCTGTTGGCCTTTCAGTTCGGATGCCAGACCGATTGCATAGCCAATAAGCAAGAGCAAAAACGCGGCTGGCGTGACGATGAGCCAGTTTGCGTCCGGCCAGGCATTCTGCCCCTGCCACAAAGAAAACAGCAAAAGCGTTGCTATGGTGACAGCCCCGATCAATCCGGTCATTGCCGCTGCAATCGCAAAGCTTGTCCTGACTGACGGACGGGATCGCGTTGCGTACGCGAAATACTGGCCCTCGATCATCGCAGCAATCAACAAGGGCAACGACAACATGGCCGCCATGCTGGACTGCAAACCCGGCAGGAAATCAACCAAACTGGTCAGGAAAGCAACGCCAAGGAAGGACATCGAAAAATTGCCAATGAATCTCAGTTTTCTACAATACATAGCCACACCCATAAATTGTAAGGTTTCATACACACAACCCTTGGGGGAGATCATGTCATTATTATGGCATTTTCAGCGCATTGGTGTGTCGAATTATACGATAACGCAATCTGCCGTGGGCGATTGCGCGGCCCAGAACGCCGCGCACCTCTGGTAAAACAGACAGCTGGTCCAATTGCGCAAATGCAAGGCACACAACACCGCAAGGCCAATTTATGCCCAAGCGCAAACTCGTCCGCCAACCACTGCAAGTCGTTGCAAACAGACAAGATCGGCAATTCTGCTTAAATGCGGGCCGCGTCCATCAGGCGACGCATCTCCTCTATCGCCGGCCCCAAGCCCCGAAAGATCGACTCTCCGATCAAAAAGTGGCCTATGTTGAGTTCCATGACTTCCGGAAAGGCGGCAACGGGTTGCACGGTATCATACGTCAAACCGTGCCCCGCGTGCACCTCAAGCCCCAAGGAGTGAGCAAAGGCCGACATCTCGCGCAAGCGATTCAATTCCGCGTCACGTTCGTCAAATCGACCTTCGACATGCGCATCACAATAAGCGCCCGTGTGAAGTTCGATGACTTCGGCACCAATGCGGTGCGCAGCCTCGACCTGGCGTTTGTCGGCTGCGATGAAAATCGATACTCGGCAGCCGGCGTCACGCAGGGGCGCAATGAAATGCGCAAGACGGTTTTCTTCCCGCGCCACTTCAAGACCGCCTTCCGTCGTTCTTTCTTCGCGCTTTTCAGGTACGATGCAGACCGCATGCGGTTTGTGGCGCAAGGCGATTTGCTGCATTTCTTCAGTGGCCGCCATCTCGAAATTCAGCGGAACTTCGAGAACGTCCATCAACCCTTCTATGTCCGCATCCGATATGTGCCTGCGATCCTCACGGAGATGGGCCGTGATACCGTCGGCACCGGCCTCCTCGGCAATACGTGCCGCGCGCAGCGGATCGGGGTAAGCGCCGCCGCGCGCGTTTCGAACGGTTGCCACATGGTCGATATTCACACCAAGCCGCAGTTTTCCCCTATCGGCCATTTGCGCCCCCTTCATGTTCTGTTCCGATCACTCGCCAGCGGACGGGTGATCCAGTTTGCGCTTTGCTTCCGCTTTTGCGGCTGCTTTTGCCTTGATTGCGGCAAGCTTCGCTTTGAGCATCCCTTTTCGCCGCTTCTGATATACGCGAATGACCGGCACCGACAAATAGTAACAGATCGTACCAAAAAAGATTCCCGAGATAATTCCGCCAATCAGGTAAGGAAAGAATATCTCGTCATAAAATACCTCAAGCCGCGTCCAGTCAGCTTGCGCATCGGTGAAGATTGCCCAGAAGTTATCCTTGAGGTCTGCACCGGCATCCGCAAACTTACCCACGAACGAGCGATGCACACGTTCATCAAGGACATCTCCCAGAACCCAGTGACCCGTGGACAGCGCCGCCACGCCGATGGGTACATACGTCAGAGGGTTGCCGAAGAAAGTACCCATCAGGGCGGCGATCACATTTCCACGCATCAGAAACGCTAGGCCGGCCGCGATGAAGAAGTGAAACCCGTAAAAGGGTGTAAAAGAAGCGAAAACACCTGCAAAGATGCCCCGTGCAATCCGTTCGGGGCTGTCGGGCAGGCGGCGCATCCGGTGTTTGACATAGTGGAACGCGCGTGTCCAACCGCCACGCGGCCACAGAAAATCAAGCACGGCGCGCGGCCAGCTTTTGGGATCTCTGCGTTTAAACACCAACGGGAAAGTCCTTGCACCACATCTTTTTGTTAGCGATTACCGGATGTTCACCGTCAAATTATGACGGCCGAATGACCACCATCGGGCATCAGACCGTCGTTTCGCTGTCGCCTTGTGACATATTTCTGTACCGCGAGATCGCCGCCACATTGCTTTCCGCTTCCAGCGTCAGCAAAAGCGAATGCAGGTGAGCCACATCCCGCATCTCTACATAGATCAGCAACCGGTAAAAGTCAGGTTTTCTGTCAACAAATTGCAAGTTTGAAATATTGGCCTCGGCGTCCCCGATCAAGGTGCAAATCCGACCCAATGCACCGGCATCGTTGTTGAGCGTCACATCCAGCGTGGCGCCGTAGACGGCCGGGTGTGAACCGTCGTGCCAATGCAGATCCAGCCAGCGTTCCGGCTGATCTTCATAAGCGCTCAGCCTGTTGCAATCGATTGCATGAACGACAACCCCACGACCCTTGAACGTGATACCGACGATACGCTCTCCTGGCAGGGGCTGACAACAACCTGCGCGTTCGAAAGACTGTCCCGGGGAAAGGCCGATGACGGCACGTTTCGCGTCGACCTGCGCGCCCGCCTTGGGTGACAATTCGGGATAGACGGCCTCCACAACCGATCGTCCCGTTATTTCCGCGCTGCCAAGCCGCGCGAGCAGATCGTTCCGGTCCTTCAGTCGCATCGCTTTCGCCGCTGTGGCAAGCGCTTTGTCCGTTGCCTTGCGGCCGACGTTTTCAAAGGCTGAACGCGCAAGTTCACGCCCGAGTTTGACAAACCGCGCTTTGTCCTCTTCTCGCAGCGACCGCCGGATCGCCGCGCGCGCCTTGCCGGTCACGGCGATGTCCAGCCAGGTGGCCTGCGGGCTTTGGCCCTCGGCGGTGATGATTTCGACGGATTGACCGTTTTTGAGCCGCGTCCACAGCGGCACACGCATGTGATCAACCTTTGCGCCAACGCAGGCCATGCCGATCCGTGTGTGGATGGCAAAAGCGAAATCGATCGGCGTCGCGCCACGCGGCAGCTTGACGACTTCGCCCTTGGGCGTGAAGCAGAAAACCTGATCGGAATACATCTCCAGCTTGACCGCCTCGAGGAAATCCTGGTGGTCATCTTCTGCATCGAACTGCTCGGTAAGCGTTCTGATCCATTTCGCCGGGTCAACCGCGAAAGGGTTTTCGGAGCGTACGCCGTCGCGGTAGGACCAGTGCGCCGCGACGCCGGTTTCGGCAACGTCATTCATTTGCTCGGTCCGGATCTGCACCTCTACGCGCTTGCCGTCCCGCCCCGACACCGTCGTGTGGATGGACCGATAGCCATTGGTCTTTGGTTGCGAGATGTAATCCTTGAACCGCCCGGGCACGGCGCGCCAGCGCTGGTGGATGGCGCCCAAGGCGCGATAGCAGTCTTCTTCGTTCCGGGTGATGATGCGAAAACCGTAGATATCGGACAGGCGCGAAAAGGCCTGCTCCTTCTCCTGCATCTTGCGCCAGATTGAATACGGTTTTTTCGCGCGCCCGAATACCTCCGCGTCGACACCCGCCTTTTCGAGTTCATGCCGCATGTCGCCCGTGATGCGCTGGATTACATCGCCGGTTTCCTTTTGCAGGTTGATAAAGCGACGAATAATTGAGGCTCGGCCTTCAGGGTT
>JASFFN010000271.1:0-4053 GCA_050124275.1 Roseobacter sp.
TAAAGGCCTGCGTACGCTGCCAGTGGCCGGAGGAATCGGACACGTCAAGTGTCCGGATCGTTTCCGGCGATACCCCCTCGCCCTGCATTTCGTCCAGCAAAGCCGCGAGGCTGTCTGTCAGGTCGTAGAGGGACGCGCGCGGCGCGATTTCCTTTTGCCGGTCGATAAGCCGCGCGACCAGAGACAGAAGTTCGAGGCGTCTGCGCAACGGCGAGACGGACGGCGGGATTGCCAGCGAAGGCTCCAGCATGTCGATATGCGTGAGCAGGTGAATGCGCGGCAGCAAACGGGCCGGGCCGTCGTCGAAAAGATCCTGCAGCCGCCGCTGCATCCGCGCCGTGTTCACGATGATCCGAACGCGCGCCAATGCCTCGGGTGGCTGCTGCGCAAAACGCGCGACCAACCCGTCGACAAGGCTTTCCGGAAAATCGACACCGGGAGCAATACCGAAAACACGCGGCTTTTCGGCGGGTTCAAACATCCTGTGCCCTCAGCAGTTTTTCCGCTTCCGCGATGCCGTCCGGATGGCCAACGTCACACCAGAAGCCATCGAATTCCATTGCATAGAGACTGTTTTCCGCGATCAGGATATCCCACAGCCGATTCAGGGAAAAAACCTCGTCCGGAATATCCATCAGCCTTTCTGTCTTGATGATCTGCGCGCCGCCGTAGATGACACCGTCGCCACGGGTTATGCGCCCCGAGCCGTCGATGACGAAGTTGCCCCGTCCCTGATGCCCGACCGACCTGTCGTTTGGAATACACATCAGCAGCCCGTCCATGACATCCGGTTCCCACGCTGTTTCAAGGAGCTTCAGCGGGTTGGGCCCATGCCAGATGACGTCCGGGTTCAATGTCATCACTGTCGGGTTGCCCAACAGCGGCATCGCATTGCGCAAGCCGCCGCCGGTGTCGAGAATATCGGGTGTCTCGAGTACGGTGCGGACGCCGGTGCCTTTCAGATGCGCCGCGAGAATCTCCGGTTTGTAATGCAGGTTGGCGACAATCGTTTCCGCGGGCAAGTCCCTGGCCAGCGCCAGCGCGTGGTCGATCATCGGTCTGCCATCGACACAAACCATCGGTTTTGGCCTGTCCCTTGTCAGATGCTTCATCCGAGTGCCGAAACCCGCGGCGAAAATCATTACGGACCAGTGCATGTGCCACACTTTAGTTTCAGTCGTGCCAGAACTTCGGCATCAGGTGCCGGCAGGTCCTGATCGAGCAGTGCCGCAAGCGAGCACGTTGCCGCATGCTGCAGATTGGCCTGCACATATGACCAGACACGCGGGATCAGATCCACGTAATGGGCTTTGCCGTGCCGCAAGCACAGCCGGGTAAAGACGCCAAGAATGCGCAGGTTGCGCTGCAGTCCAAAGACCGCATATGCCGTTTCGAAAGTTTCCGGATCGAGACAGTTCCGGGTGACAAATCTTTGTTTCATCATCTGTTGCATGTTTTCCGGGACGGCACGCCGTGCATCCTGAAGGACAGAGACCAGATCATAAGCGCGGTGCCCGCACATGGCGTCCTGAAAATCCAGCAGGCCGACGCGCGCGACGCCGGATCGTTCGGGCAGCCACAGCAGATTTTCAGCATGGTAGTCGCGCTGGATCAGGACGTCCAATGCGCTGTCATACTTCTGAAGAAGCGGTATGAACCTGGTCAGAAAATTCTGCCGGGCTTTTTGGTCCGTCCGACCCGTTGCTCCCAGCTGGTACCAATCGTACGCAAGCGCGGCCAAGGGTCCGGACATAGAAGACTCGTAAGGTTTCAGGGTGGGACAGGGTGATTTGTGGAGATGGGTCAGAACGTCGATCGCGGCAGCGTACAACGTCTCTTCCGACTTCGGGTTGGCCGCAATCTCGCGTGCGAAAAGACGATCGCCCAGATCTTCGATCAACAGGAACCCTGCGTCGCAGTCCCCGTGGTAGATCCGCGGCGCACTCAATCCGAGCGCGGACAATGACGTCGCGATTGCCACGAAGGGCCGCACGTTCTCGCCTTTCTCCGGCGGTGCGTCCATGAGCACAGCGGACGATCCATCTGCCTTTATCAGACGGTCATAGCGGCGATTGGACGCGTCGCCCGCCAGCGCCGTGACTTTTGCACCTCCCCAACCCGCCGCATTGATGAAGTTCCTGGTCTGCTCGGTCCGGTTCATGCGATGGTCAATTCCTTCAGTGCCGGGTCCCAGCGACCAGCCGCCCATGTCGCTGTGATAAGCCGCTCGTCTTCCAGTTCGCCTTGCGAGAAAGCCAGCGACAATGCATCCGGCGGGCTCAGTTCCCCGAGGCGGTCCGGCCATTCGACGACACAGATGTTGTTTCCGAAAGCCTCGGCAAGGCCCAGTTCCTCGATTTCATGGGTCGATGTGATCCGGTAGAGATCCGCATGCCAGAGCGGTCCTGCATGCGTCTCGTAAGTCTGGACGAGTGTGAACGTAGGCGAGGGGACATCTTCCGTCTCCGCCAGAAGCGACTGAATGAGATGACGGGCAAAATGCGTCTTGCCCGCGCCGACGGGACCGCTGAGCAAGAGCGTGTCACCGGCGCGAAGCCTGCAAGACAGGGCCGTAGCGAATCGGGCCGTGGCTTGTGCCGAAGTCAGTCTGAAGGAAGTCGATTTTCCTGCCATGCCCCATGCTTAACGCGCAGGTACCGCGCTGCAAGCCTTTAGCGCATGGGTTCACCCGGAATGAGTGCCCGGTGCTGACGTCGGCAATTGGTCGATGTGTTGCAAAACCTTCTCGAAGCGCACGATCGTCGCGCCGGATGAAATTCTCGACACGGTGCATTTCAGCACGTCGCCACCGTGCACTAGCTGCGCCGGCATTTCCCAGGTCGTTTTCTGGCCGAAATCCAGAACGAAATCCGTCAGCGCGTCCCATTGCGCGCCGGGAGCGCATTGTTTTTCCCACGCCCTGACGGAATCGTTGATGGTGACGTCCGCGAAGGAGTTGTCAGGATCGAGCCCCCAGAGGTTGCGATATGCAAGATTGCAGAACGTCAGAACGCCGGTCGAGGAAAAAACGGCGAGGGCTGCGTCGAAAGTGTCCATCAGAGACTGGCCGAGTTCCAGCTCAGCGCGGAAGTTGCGCGTCAGCGAAACCTCCGCACTGATGTCTTCGATCAGGAAAGCGATGGCCCCGTCCGGGTGTGGGCGCCCTCTGACGCGATAGGTCTGTCCCGTTTCCAGTGTCCATGTCTCCTGATACCGCCCATCCGTTGCGGCGGCGATGACCTCGGCAATTTCCTGGCGCCACGACAGATAGTTCTTGGGCTCCGGCATGCGCCTGTTTTCACGTATTCTGTCGAAGAAGGACAAGAGCGTCGGCCGTCCGCTCAGGAATTCGGCGGGCAATGCGGTGAGATCAATCAGGGCGGGATTGAACAGCGCCAGTTGTCCGTTTCGATCGAAAATCGCCAGCCCGATGGAAAGTTGCGCGAAAGTCTTGGCGAGTGTCTGCACGAAGTTGCGCTGGGCGATTTCGGATTTCACGACGGCATTGACGTCGATCGCGTGGAAAACCGTAACGTCGCCAACGCTCATGGCGCTGATGTCATACCAGTCTTTCTGGTCGTCATCGCGGCTGTTGGTGGAAACGCGCTGGTGCCCTTTTGTCGGATCGATGTCGTTTGTGGTGTCAAAGACCGGCCGGGTGTCCACGGGTTCAGAACCATGCAATTTTTTGTAAAGGTCCTTGTAGGCGGCATTGTACCAGGTCACCGTCCCTTCGGCGTCGACCTGCCAAATCGCATGTGACGTCGTATCACTCGCGCGTCTGAGATCTTCCAGCTCTCTTTTGATCGCCTTGTATCGCTGGGCCTGCGCGGCTGGAGCGTAATCGCCCTGACACAGTGTAACGGTTGTAAAATCGCCCTTTCTCGTCACGGATAAGGAAGCGGAATCCTCGATGTCGCGAGCGGCCAGAGTGGTCTGCCCCACCGAGATTTCGCAGGCGCGTTCGGGAATTTCCGGAAACCGGTTTTGGAGCCTCTCACGTGTGTCTGCCCAGTCGTTGCGACCGGGTGCCAGTTGATAAAGCTTTTCCGC
>JASFFN010000272.1:0-4049 GCA_050124275.1 Roseobacter sp.
CTCGAGGCACAGGGGTATGTCCTGGTGTTTGACTGCGCAGCTGTGCAATGCGGCGGCTTCGATTTTCGTTTCGACGTGGAAGTCCTTCCGGGACCGAACATGTATGTGGACATTTCCGAATACCGCTATCTGACCGCCGTACGCGGAGACCGCGCGCAACCGGATGAGGTTGTCGGGATACTGGCAAGCGTGACGGCGGGCAGTGCCTATGTTCAGGTCATTACCGCAGACGCGCAATCCGAGACAAACGCTGAAGGGCCTGCCCTCGCCGTTGCTCCCACCGAGTTTCCGGACGAAAGCTCATCGGAGACACCGGCAGGCCTTGCGGAGCTTTTGCTGACAAAAGGATATGTGGACCTCCGGGGCCTCGAGTTCGATACAGGTACGTCGCAACTCGGAGCGGGCCCGTTTCCGGCACTTGCCGAACTTTCCGCATTCATGGAAAACAGGCCGCAGGTACGCATTGCGCTTGTCGGCCACACCGATACGATCGGCTCGCTCGAGAACAACATCGCTCTGTCGCGCGCACGCGCGCAGGCGGTTCGCAGCCGGATCATCGAAGAGTTCGGTATCGATGCCGACCGTCTGGAAGCGGATGGCGTCGGTTATCTTGCGCCTATCGCCACGAACCTGACCGACGAGGGACGCACCCTGAACCGCCGCGTCGAAGCGGTTCTGATATCAGGCTAGCCGAAAATAAAAAGCCCTGGCGCTTTGGTCGCGCCAAGGTGCAGGTGCCGAGGAAAAGCGGGGAGCTACCAGTCCGAAGGGCCTTTTTCGGCAAATGAATGCACGAGGAAGTCGATGAAGGCGCGTACCTTGGGCTGGGTAAATCGTCCGGGTGGATAAACCGCGTAAATGCCTTGGGTTTCGACCGGAAGATCCGGGATTGCATCTTCGACCAGGCCTTTTTGCATTGCGTCCGCGTACAGAAAGCTCGGCAAATAGGCGATGCCGAGGCCCGAGATCGCGGCGTTCAAAAGCGATTGTCCATCGTTCACGCTAAGCCATCCGGCTGTGCGCACCTGTCGTTTTTCTCCGGATGGCGCGGTCAGTTTCCAGACGTTGCCCGAAGACTGGTTGGAATAGTGCAGCAGCTTGTGTTCGTTCAGGTCATCGATCTTTTCGGGGCGGCCGTATTTCTCGAAATAGGCCGGGCTGGCGATCATCCGTTTTGTCGTTTCGGTCAGTTTCCGGGCACGCAGCGTGCTGTCCTCCAGCTCGCCGATCCGTACGGCCATGTCGAACCCTTCCGAGATCAGTTCCACGTACCTGTTGTTAAGCACCATGTTCACGGTGATATCCGGGAAATCGGAAAGGAATTCGCTCAGGACGGGGGAAAGATGATTGACGCCGAAATCCGTTGCAACGGAAATCCGCAAAAGCCCTGAAGGTGCGCTTTGCATCGAGGTGACCAACGCATCTGCCTCCCCGGCGTCGTTCAAGACGCGACGTGCGCGATCATAATATGCAAGGCCGATCTCGGTTGGACTGACACGGCGTGTCGTGCGATTCAGCAGGCGCGCCCCCAGACGAGCTTCGAGAGACGAAACGTGTTTTGACACAGCGGATTTCGAGATGCCCATCTTTTTGGCTGCATCCGTGAAACCGCCCTGGTCTACCACCGTCGCGAAGGCTTCCATTTCCGTGAGACGGTCCATTGCCATTCCCTTCAACTTAGTTCCGTCCCGTTCATGATCGTAAATTCGGGCATCAACAGGGCATCTATGAGACAGTATCGCGGTTTTTGAGTGCTTGTTGTGAACACGGAAACACTGCAGGCGCTTGCGCATACAACGAGGCAGCTCGATCGCCATTATCCAGCTAAATCAAGGGTGCTGCGCTGAAAGTTGGTTCTGGCGACCTGCGTCTGGACCCCGAATGGAATGCGGTCAGGTGTCCACGGATTGTTAACAATTTTGTCAAAAGTGGGTTAATTGGGGCCGATTTTGTGTTCATTTTCGGGACCGAGCGCTTTTTCGCGGATCGGGCGCGTTTGCCTGCGCGGGCTGGCTTGAGTGTTGTTCGTTCACCAGCGCGAGTTGCATGGGCCTTTGTCGTTTTGATTTTGGCCGGCAAAGAAACTGAATTACACTGCAACTCAGCCAGAAAAGGGAGGAAGGACCAGTGAAGAATGCATTTTTCGCCATTGCGGCGGCTTTTCTTTTGACACCGCAAACTGTCGCAGGCGGTGAAACACCTGCCAATCCCGATGCCGAGGTATATGTCATCGATTTGGCGGATGGTCAGACGGTGAGCTCACCGGTTGTTGTCAAATTCGGCTTGCGCGGCATGGGCGTGGCGCCTGCGGGAACGGAAAAGGAAATGACAGGGCACCACCATGTGTTTGTCAATCGTCCGCCGCTTGGCGAGGGCGAGGATGGTGCGGACGAGTTTTCGAATGGAATTCCGTCAGATGAAAATCATGTGCACTTCGGAGGCGGGCAAACGGAAACGGAACTCGACCTGCCGCCCGGGCGACACACGTTGCAGCTCGTGCTCGGCGACGCGGGACATGTTCCGCACGACCCGCCGGTCGTTTCGGAGGTGATCACCATCATCGTCGAGTAAGCGGGTTTAAAGTTGCGCGGCCAGACGCGTACCCTGGTCGATCGCGCGTTTGGCATCCAGTTCGGCGGCGACGTCCGCGCCGCCGATGACATGGCACCTCATGCCGCGTTCCTCCAGCGCATCTGCGAGGGATCGGTCGGAAATCTGCCCGGCGCAAAGAACAACGGTGTCGGCGTCGATGCAGGCCGGCTTCTCGCGCGCCTCGCCGAATGAAACATGCAGCCCCTTGGCGTCGATCCGTTCGTAATTAACGCCGCCCAACATCTTGACGCCTTTCATGGTCAATGCGGCGCGGTGTATCCAACCTGTCGTCTTGCCAAGGCGTTTGCCCGGCTTTTCCGCCTTGCGCTGAAGCAGCGTTACCTGCCGCGCAGGCGCGTCAGGCTGCGGGCCCTCCGGTGCAAGACCGGAACGGTGATCCGCCGGGTCGGCGACCCCCCATTCCCGCATCCAGTCCGGCAGGCTCTCGGTCGGGTTTGTTCCCTCATGAACGAGATACTCGGCGACGTCAAAACCAATCCCGCCCGCGCCGACAATGGCGACGCGTTTGCCCACATCTACCTTGCGGCTGAGCACGTCGATGTAACTGACCACATTGGGGCCATCCTGTCCGTCAATACCGGGGTCGCGCGGCAGGACACCGGTGGCGATGACAATCTCCTCAAAGCCTGCGAGGTCGTCGGCTGTCACGGGTTTGCCCAGGAAAACCTTAACGCCCGTGCTGTCCAACATGGTTTGGTACCAGTCCACCAGCCCGCGGAATTCTTCCTTGCCGGGGATTTGCTTGGCCATGTTCAGCTGACCGCCGATTTCCCTGGCCTGATCGAAGAGCGATACCTCGTGGCCGCGCTGGGCCGCGGTGATGGCGGTGGAAAGACCGGCAGGGCCTGCACCGACAACAGCGACGCGCTTGCGGCTGCCGGCAGGCGTGATGGTCAGCTCGGTCTCGAAGCAGGCCCGCGGGTTCACAAGACAGCTCGAGATCTTGCCGCTGAAGGTGTGATCGAGGCAGGCCTGATTGCAGGCGATGCATGGCGCGATGTGGGTGGACTGTCCCGCCATCGCCTTGGCGACGAAATCAGCGTCGGCGAGCATCGGCCGCGCCATGGAGACCATGTCCGCGCATCCCGTGGCCAGAACCTCTTCGGCGACTTCGGGCGTGTTGATCCGGTTCGAGGTGATGACCGGGATACCCACTTTCCCCATCAGCTTCTTTGTCACCCAGGCAAAGGCGGCGCGTGGCACCGACGTCGCGATGGTTGGAATGCGCGCCTCGTGCCAGCCGATGCCGGTGTTGATGATGGTGGCCCCTGCTTTTTCAACGGCCTTTGCGAGTTGGACAACCTCATCGTGAGTCGAGCCGTTCGGCACGAGATCGATCATGGACAAACGATAAATGATGATGAAATCCTCTCCCACGGCGTCGCGCACCCGGCGGACGACCTCGACCGGCAGACGCATGCGGTTCTCGTAGGAAC
>JASFFN010000273.1:0-4034 GCA_050124275.1 Roseobacter sp.
CTCCGGCGCAAACGCCGCCAATGTCGCCCATACATCGAGACTGTCCAACGAAACCGCCAGAAACCCCTCTGCAAAGAGAAATCACGCGAGTTTTCAAACAGCGTGAGTCCAAATCGGACACTGGCCGTTTCAATGAGACAAGCAGTAATGTAAAACCGCGTCGACCCCAAAGGATGCATTGATCTTCAAAAGCCCGGGCAGCAAGGCGCATCAGGCGCCTGCATTCACGGACATCGTGATGTTTGAATGGGGATGTCTCCGGATAACGCCGGCAAATTGAGCCCGTCCGAGGCCGTCAGACTTCAATCCAGATTGATCCGTCGAACTCCCTGCAGCGATAGACCTCGAGAGGCATTTCGTTCTTGGACATGTCTCCCAGAAACTCCATGCCGGGTTCTGTACCATCTGATGCAAGCGCCGGACACCATGAAATAATTTTGCCTGTTCTCAAATCGAAGACGCTCTTGTGAAACCGGCAGGCAATTTGGCCAACGGCGGGAAACGTACTGTCAGCTTCAAGCGGTGGGAGCCCGCATCCCTCTGGGATCGGTCGGCCGAAAAGCGGCAGACGGTTGTGCGGGCAGTGATTATTGATTGCGAAAACGCGTCCTTCGCGCCGGATGAGCGCGATATCCATTCGTTGCTGTGGAATGACACGCACTTCGCCGTCCTTCAGTTCTGCAGCGCACCCGACATTGACCCAGGAGCGGTTCGGCAGGTCCGAAAATGGTTTTTGCAATAGCTCCGCAAGCCTCGCCTCCGCCGCTGGCGTCAACGCGGCAACCTCGAAAAGCGTATGCCGTCCGGGCAAGCCCCGTATTCCGACGCGCAGAAAATCGGGTGATACAACGTCGTTGCGCACCACATTATAGAGCTCCTCGGTGATGAGAAGCGATGTGCCTGCCTCCTTGTTGGCCTGTTCGACGCGGCTCGCAATATTGGCGACGTCGCCAATGACGGTCAGCCGGTCTTCGCCTGGCGGCCCCAGGGCGCCAATCAAGGCTTCGCCCAGGTGAAGGCCGATGCGGCCGTAAAAGTCTATGCCATACGCGCGCTTTACAACCGGTCGCGCCCGCTCGACTGCGTCCAGGATTGCAAGGGCAGCGCCGACGGCGCGCAGACCGCAAGCTTCACCGCCGCGGATACCGAAAAGCGCGATAAATCCATCGCCGATGGTCTTGTCGAAGTAGCCGCCGTATCTTTGGAGAATCCGATTTGCCTGCGCGAGAAACTTGTTGAGCAGGAACATCGTGTCATAGGGGGTTATCCCGACCGTAATTGCGGTGAAATCGGCGACGTCGAAGAAAAGCACGGCAACACTGCGGATTTCGCCTGCTTGAGCAGCCGCCGGGCGGTCCAGCTGGTTGGCGATCTCAAGATCGGTGTCGTCCAGAACGAGCCGTCTGAACGCAAGATCGCCGCATGGCCGCATCTGGCAGGCCAGGCGTATTTCGGGACCGAGACCCAGCCGTTCCTTGAGCGAGGACTCCAAGGAATTGGGCGGCGGCTCATTGCTGTGCCCTGACAACAGCCAGACGCGACAAGTAGAGCATCTTGCATTGCCGCCGCAGGCATGCGCCATCGGCAGGCCCGCGCGCAGAGCCGCTTCAAGTATGCTCTCTCCGGGGTGACAATGGAAATTTATGTCATCCGGCAACGACTTGAGGACCAGCGATTTTCGAATCTTCGAGCTCTGAACGGGTTCGTGTGCAACTGACTTCATCTCTGCCATTCGCTTTCACGGCCTGCTTGAAGTGGAAGCACCACGGTCATGTACGTTTCTAGTTGCCGGCACCAAGTGGCGGGGCCTGAAAAAAAACGGGCAACTTGATCTCGGCAGTCTTGAGCCTTTCAAGATCTGGGGTCTCCTTGTCCGCGCCTTCTTTGGCGAAAAAGGTTCAGCATGCCCACCGCTCAGCGTGATGTTCCGGTTGCGCGTGCAGACGTTCGTGCGTAGCACGTGGCTTTCGCCGCGACCCGCCATCGCGAGGACAAGTGCTCTACGGTTGATGGGAGCGTCTGCGAAAACAGGTGGTGTGGCCGAAACGGCGGGCCTCCTGAAACGCATCAAGGCAACGCTCTTGTCCATGTGATTCACCATGTTCATTGCGGTATCTTCTGGCAATCACGGAGCCCCAAGATAACATGGCCATGTCAGTCAGGCCGTCATGAATTCGACACTTGCGTCAATTTACGACCTTGCCGTACCCCAGCACGTCAAGTTGGCCGGTCCTGCGCGCAGCGCCATCATTTACCGTGACACATGCAATTCCCTCCGCCGCGACGCAGATTGGACAGCGTATCGTGCAGCACGAGTTCAATGCGCCGAGTGAAACGCAATTCTGGCAGCAAATGTCGAAAAATATCGATTGCGTGACACATAGGGCTGACCGCCGGGACGTGTGTGCAGGTCCGTTTGTCTGCAAAGATGGCCAAAGCAAAACAAACGATGCACCTTGATCAGAACCACTGCCCGGGTTCCATCAGTCCCAGATCGAGCAACTGGCGCGAGTGCCATTCGAACGGCGCGGAGTTGTGCCATTTGAACGTATGAA
The DNA here is from genome assembly GCA_050124275.1 of Roseobacter sp. GTDB lineage: Bacteria > Pseudomonadota > Alphaproteobacteria > Rhodobacterales > Rhodobacteraceae > Roseobacter. The sequence continues at coordinate 2,556 of JASFFN010000273.1, forward strand.
TGTCATCTTTGCTGCCCGGATTGGCTTTCAGGGCCTTGGCGGTGCGAAAGGAGCAAATGGCGGCCGTCAGATTGTGGTGCCACGGACAGGCGTATGTGTTGTATTCCTCGTCCGACAGCGTGTGGTCGTTGCGTAGCCTCAGCCCTTTCTTGGCGCGAAAAATCCCGATGCGATCGATCTTGCGCCGGCTGGCGGGGACGTGCTCTTCGAAGCGCCATCGCAGCCCGCCAAAGAAATCGAGCTGCCGTTCCTTTGGATGGCCTTCATTCTCAGGATCATTGCGGGCCAGTGCATAGTAGCCGGAGCGGTCCAGATGCGCGCGTTCCAGAGAGACGGCATCGGGGCAGGCGCTCAGATCATCCGCGTAGAGATCGACCACATATGTCAGCATCGCGTCCCGGCGTTCCTCTGTATGAAAGGCCAGCATTTCGCCGATACTGCGTGTTTCGCAGAACGGGAAGAACAGGTATTCGGCATTGAAGCAGTAATAGACCCACTGGCCCGGTGCCGCGCCGATAACCGCATTGACGCCATGTTCCACAGCGCCCGGGCGCGAGGTATCGTAGTCAATTCGATGCACAAGCGCCTTCAGATCAGCAGGCAGGTCGAACACCGCGGGCATCAGCGCAAGAACGGTCTTGAAACCAAGATGTTGATGGTGGCGCAGCGTGGTGTCCACCTCGGTGTCGTCTTCGACGAGAATGATCGCGATGGGCCCTTTCGCGAGCGCCGTATCCGCGACCTTCAGAAATTCGTCCAGACTGTTGTAATGCATCAAGGCCTCCGCCGAACGCGCGGCGTCAGAGTCAGCTATTTCGCGATACATTGCAAGCTTTGCGGCGGGCTGATACTCACGCCATCGACACCCCGAAACCGGATCGATTACTGACCATGCCCAAGAAGCTTTTCATCAAGACCTATGGCTGCCAGATGAACGTCTACGACAGCGAACGCATGGCCGAAGCCTTGGGCGGGGAAGGGTATGAGCAAACCAATCTGGCCGAAGAGGCGGACATGGTGCTGCTGAACACCTGCCATATCCGTGAAAAGGCCGCCGAGAAGGTCTATTCGGAACTCGGGCGCCTCAAACTGCTGAAATCCGCCAACCCCGACCTCAAGATCGGCGTGGCTGGCTGCGTGGCACAGGCCGAAGGCGAGGAAATCATGCGCCGTCAGCCAGCAGTCGATCTGGTTGTCGGACCGCAGTCCTATCATCGCCTGCCGAGGATGGAAGCACTGCTGCGCGAAGGCAAGAAAGCCATCGACACCGACTTTCCGGAAGAAGACAAATTCGATGAGATGCAGGCACGGCCCAGGGCCAGACGCGCGCCCTCTGCTTTCCTGACGGTTCAGGAAGGCTGCGACAAGTTCTGCGCGTTTTGTGTCGTACCCTACACGCGCGGGGCTGAAATCAGCCGGCCCGTGACACGCGTGCTTGACGAAGCGCGCGATCTGGTAGCGCGCGGCGTCCGCGAGATC
>JASFFN010000274.1:0-4031 GCA_050124275.1 Roseobacter sp.
AATACGATGCGCCGTCATCGCGGCTCGATCGCCAGCGTGATGGACGAATTATGCCTGCCGCGGCGCACTCTGAACGAAAAGATGGCGAAATACGGCCTGCAACGATCCGACTACCTCTAGTTGAAGTTTTGTGCGGTAGAATCCACATCTCGCAGTGTGATTTCCGACCGAATTTCAATTTGGCCATTGTCAAATGGCCCTTGCTGCCATTATCTAGACTGAATGGAGGAACAGGTGTTTTACCGGCTTCTCCGTTTAGAGATTCGCTGTTTCTGGCGTTGCAGACAAAAAAATCGCGCGCCGAACAGACCGATTGAGCCGGAACCGGCTGAGTAAACGCTGACGTATGCAAGGGCGGGGACGTCCTGAAAGCGCAGTAAATAAATGGATGCGTGACCACGGATGTGCTTGCGTGTCGGAGAAGAACCGCGATGACGCGCGCAGATGCAATGAGCAGACTGGCACCGGCCCTGTCGGGCATGCCCCTGCGTGCGTCCAAGATCGCCCTGACAAGACATAAACCGCATCTCTCGGACCCGCCGGGTCGCTTGAGATCGCGGCTGTGCAATTTGGAAATATGGCTAAGAAAATGCTTATCGACGCCACCCACGCGGAAGAAACCCGCGTTGTGGTGGTTGACGGGAACAAGGTCGAGGAGTTCGATTTTGAATCCGAAAACAAACGCCAGTTGGCTGGCAACATCTATCTTGCAAAAGTAACACGGGTCGAGCCGTCGCTTCAGGCGGCTTTCGTCGACTATGGCGGGAACCGGCACGGTTTCCTGGCTTTTTCCGAAATCCATCCCGATTACTACCAGATTCCCGTCGCAGACCGGCAGGCGCTGATGGAAGAAGAGCGCGCCTATGTCGAGGCGCAAAAGGCGAGGGAAGAGGAAGAGGAAAAGCCGAAACGGCGCCGGTCGCGCGGTCGATCCAAGGCCAAAGCCGAAGAGGCGACTTCGGATGACGCAGTAGTGACCCGCGACGTCGATCAGATCGAGGGTATGGAAACCATCGATCTCAGCGACGAGGAAGAGGGTATGTCACCCATGGAGCGGGTGGCTGAAACGCCTGTCGAGGAACCGGAGGACGATACGCCGGACGCAGAAAGATCGCGGAACGACGCGTCTTCAGAGGAAGCGGGCAAAGATCAGTCTGAAAACATGGAGTCTCCCGGTACCGAGGACGCAGATGCGGAGCTGGCGCTGGTAGCAGAGTCTGGCGATGCGGACCTGGATGACGACGAGGATGAAGCCGAGCAGGACGACGGCACGCCGACAAAGCCGGATGCTGCTGCGAAGGACGATACCATCGAGGCTGTCGCCGACGACGACGACCAGGACGATATCCGTCCCGCGCGCAAACCGCGACAGCGGCGCTACAAGATCCAGGAGGTTATCAAGGTCCGCCAGATCCTGCTGGTTCAGGTTGTCAAGGAAGAGCGCGGGAACAAAGGGGCTGCGCTGACGACTTATCTCAGCCTTGCAGGCCGTTACTGCGTACTGATGCCCAACACCGCCCGCGGCGGCGGCATCAGCCGCAAGATCACAAATGCCGCCGACCGCAAAAAGCTCAAGGAAATCGCGAATGAAATCAAGGTGCCGCAAGGGGCGGGGCTTATCGTGCGCACGGCCGGCGCAAAACGGACAAAGGCCGAGATCAAGCGGGATTATGAATATCTTCAACGCTTGTGGGAGCAGATTCGCGAGTTGACTCTGAAGTCCATCGCACCGGCGAAAATCTACGAAGAAGGTAATCTCATCAAGCGGTCGATCCGGGATCTGTACAACCGGGACATCGACGAGGTTCTTGTGGAAGGTGAGCCGGGTTACCGTGTGGCCAAGGACTTCATGAAGATGATCATGCCGTCCCATGCCAAGAACGTTAAGCTTTACGCCGAAGGATTGCCGCTTTTCGCGCGCTATCAGGTGGAAAGCTATCTTGCCTCGATGTTCAACCCGACAGTGCAGCTCCCCTCGGGCGGCTATATCGTAATCGGCGTGACCGAAGCGCTGGTCGCCGTGGACGTGAACTCCGGTCGGGCCACCAAGGAAGGCTCGATCGAGCAGACGGCGCTGAAAACGAACCTTGAAGCAGCAGATGAAGTTGCGCGACAATTGCGGTTGCGCGATCTCGCGGGCCTGATCGTGATTGATTTCATCGATATGGACGAGCGCAAGAACAACGCGGCCGTTGAAAAACGAATGAAGGACAGGCTCAAGACCGATCGCGCGCGGATTCAGGTCGGGCGCATTTCGGGCTTTGGTCTGATGGAGATGTCCCGCCAGCGTCTGCGGCCCGGCATGATCGAAGCGACAACCCAGGCCTGCGCGGCCTGCCATGGCACCGGTTTGATCCGGTCGGATGACAACCTCGCGCTGTCGATCCTCCGCCAGATCGAAGAGGAAGGGACGCGCGGACGCTCCCGGGAAGTTTTGGTCAAGGCACCGGTCGGGATTGCAAATTTCCTGATGAACCAGAAACGAGAACACATAGCGCAGATCGAAGCGCGCTACGGTTTGTCCGTTCGGATCGAAGGGGATCCGATGCTTGTCAGTCCCGATTATTCCCTTGAGAAGTTCAAGACCGCGACGCGCGTGGTGAACGTGAATGCGTTACAGGTCGTTTCGGTCGATACGTCCTTGATGGACGAAGTGGACAGCAGCGAAAGTGCGGCACTGGCCATCGAGGAAGCTGAGGACGCGCAGAGCACAACCGAGACCGGAGACGGCGATGGCGAAGGGCGCAACAAGCGCCGGCGACGGCGCCGCCGCCGGGGCGGGCGCAACAAGAATAGTGGCGCCGACGCGCAAGCGCAGAATGAAAACGCCGGTTCGGACCCAGCCGAGGAAAACGCCGCCGCCCAAGACAGCGAAGACGCGGGCATCGAAACTGACGACGCCGACCAGAAAACGGCAGGCAGTTCGAAGTCTGACGATGCGGTTTCGGACACGCAGGACGAAAAACCCAAACGCAAGCGGTCGCGCAGCAGAAAACCGAAAAACACCGAGGAAGACGCCGATGCCGCGACTTCTGAAGATGGCGGCGTTGAAACGTCCGCCTCAGGGACGGACCAGGAGCAGGAGGAAAAGCCGAAGCGCAAACGCTCGAGCCGCAGTTCCAAGGCTAAGGACGAAGCGGTCGACGCGGATGCGTCGGAAAAAGAGCCTGACAACATTCCGGAGGCGCGCGCAGAACCCGTTGTGTCCGATGTTCCCGCTCCAGCAGCTGAGACCTCGAATTCGCAACCTGTCGCTCCGGCGCAGGAAGCTGTCTCCGCGCCAGCTGACTTTGCAACACAATCCGATGAGACCCCCGCCAAACCGAAACGCAAGGGATGGTGGTCAATCGGCGGCTGACCGGCGAGACATTGAAAACATCAAAAACGCGTCCGCCGGGCGCGTTTTTCACTTTTTTCGGATCACGTATGTCTGGGCAGCTCCGGCGACAGTGCTCGACAGCAGCTCATGCCCGGCTTCGTGACAGAAGTGCGGTACGTCCACGATCGCGGCCGGGTCATCCGCCAGCATGGTCAGCGTATCGCCGCTGGCGAGCGCCTGCAGTCGCTTGCGCGCCTTCAAAACGGGTAGTGGACACAAAAGCCCCGTCGCATCCAGAAAATTGCTATCGTCGTTCATAGGCTTCAGATAGAGGCGTTGTTACATCCTGTCCACAAGGTTGTGACCAGGGGCCGGGGTGACGCTTCCGGAGAGATAGGCTAAGGCAGAGCGCATGTTTGGAATAGAGATCATCGACGCGGGGCTTTTGCCTGCAATGGTTGTGGCGCTCCTGGCGGGGGTCATCAGCTTTCTCAGCCCCTGCGTTCTGCCGATCGTACCACCCTATCTTGCTTATATGAGCGGTGTCAGTCTGCATGAGATGAGCGGCGAGGCCGTCGCGCGACGCCGGGCCACAGTGGCTGCCTTGTTCTTCGTCATGGGCTTGAGCACGGTCTTTTTGCTGCTGGGCTTCACCGCCTCGGCCTTCGGTGCCTTCTTTTTGCAAAATCAGATCCTGTTCTCGCGGATCTCC
>JASFFN010000275.1:0-4021 GCA_050124275.1 Roseobacter sp.
TCCAGTGTTCTCTTCGCAGTCGGTGTGGTGCCTCTGCATGATGGCGCAAGAAAGCGTTGATGGATCAATGTTGAAACCGCGTTTGGGATTGAAGTCCGTTCGCACAAAATCGGTCGATCTCATCGCCGCCATTCGTCCCGGCAGGGACATCGCTCGCCCTGGATCAGGGCGATTTCGGTGTGTTTGTGTTATCCTCCTTAAGCGCTCGCCCACTTGAATGATGTCCCATCACACCACATGCGGTGCAGGATTGTCGCCAGTTTCCGAGCAATGGCGACGCGCGCCTTTTTGCCCCCAGAACGGGCGGCAACTTCCATGCCCCATGTCTTTAGGTCACAGGGCTGCTTGATGCGCGTTAACACGACATTGGCCGCCTCAAAGAGATAGGTACGCAGCATCGTATCCCCGCATTTGGAGATCCGTCCCGTCCAATCCACCTCGCCGGATGCATGACGTCTTGGCGTTAGTCCCAGATAGGCACCGACGGTTCGCGATCGTGTGAAACGAGTCGGATCATCAATACCTGACACAAAAGCAAGGGCCGTCATCGGGCCAACACCTGGAACGCTCATGAAGGCGCGAGATTGCGCATTCTCACGAGCAAGGCGCTTGATCTGGCGCTCTAACTCGAGGCGTTGACGGTCAATGTCGGCACGTGCCGCCAGCAATGGTCCTGCGATGCCTGCCAGTTCAGGCGCCTGCCTGCTGACATCAATGGCCCGTTTCAGAAAGATACCACCATTGGCCCGCCCGATCACGAGGCCGAAGCTCTTGAACAGGCCACGGATCTGATTTTCCAGGTCGCGACGCATCTGCACCAGCAGGCTGCGCGCATTCAACAGCGCACGAATGCGGTGACTGGCTTTGCTCTTGATCTGAACCCGGCGGAACCACCCGGTTTGCATGATACGGGCCAGACCCAAGGCATCATTGCGATCCGATTTGTTGATCTGCATGGACAAGGCGGCACTGGCATGACGCGCATCAATGCAAATTGCGGGCACACCGCGTGCGTCCAACTCTCGCCATAGCCAACTCGAAGTCGGGCCGGATTCCAAGCCAACGCGCTGCGCCATTGGTGCATGCTCCGCAAGATATTTGGCGATACAATCAGGATCGGAGAGAACCACGCCTTCCTTAAGCGCCGCACCCGTTTCATCCACAATACAGATGGACGTCTCCTTCAGTGACACATCCAGTCCAACATACGTCTTCATCAGCTTTCTCCTTCGTGTTCTACGGCGGTCAGCATAGCAAGCCGTGCCACGTTACGAACTCGCACCACTCAGGAATTACGCCATGTTGAAAAACTCGGCTATTCGAAAATCTTACCGAAAAATTGGAACAAATTCCCTGCGGGCCGCCTTCGAGCAGACACTGTTTGTAAAGCGCCACTTTTTCAGAACGATGTTCTTCCAATAAGGCTATTCTCGGCGGATCGCCGAGTTTTTCAACACAATCAGCCCGAAGCGGACTCTCTGATCTTGGTCTGACCAGATCAAATTCAGTTGCCCCGGCCTGCGGCCCAGTCATTTTGGGAAATATGATAGATGTCGAGGTTGCACTCTTTCTGACCGCGCCTGAAGGAGTCGCTGACAAGTTCATTTATTTCCAACTCAACGATGTCCCCGCGGTCGGGGCGCTGTTTCGCAGCAGCAAGCAAGGCCGAAAGGGTTTCGGTCTCGTCCGCGACGCCGGCGCTCACAAGCAGACCTGATTTGAACGGTGCCTGAAACAGAAGCGATTTGAAGTCCAGAGTGGCGCCTTCCCGCAGCCGCCAGATTTCGTAGTCCAGCACGTCTCGTCCCAATTGCTGATCCGGTAGGAACGCGTCGAAGCGCATTTTGCCGCTGTAAGTCATGCCGAGCTTGCGGGCAACCGCGGAAGAACCGGGGTTGAGAGGCCCGAAGATTACGGCGTCGATCCCGTCACAGACACCTTCGTTGAACGCCCATTCGATCGTTGCCGACGCCGCTTCCGTCGCCAGACCGCCGCCCCAGAGGGCCCGCGAAAACCCGTAAAGAATTTCCGGTGTTGGGCCGTGCGATGTCGCGATCAGTCCGCACCACCCGATGATCGGTCCTGCCGGAACACCTTCTGGCAGTCTTTCGCGCAGCGCCCAGACACCATAACCCAGGGTATCCCACGTGGAATTGTGCCAAGCGATCCGCTGCTGGGCGCATTCCAGACACTGCTCCGGGGTTGTCGCTTTTGCCATGATGCTGCGCGTCACCTCCGGATCCGACAAGAGGCGAGCAAAGGCTGCAGCATCCTCGTCTGAAAAACGAGAAAACTCGAGGCGCTTGGAACTTGGATGTGATGCCGAAGGCTGGGTTTCCATATGGATACGTAGCCTGCGCAACACTCACTGACCAGCAATATTAAAATGTCTGCAAAGTCCAGAGGGTGTGTGGAAACTCTGTTGCTCGCGGTGTCGGCGTGAGCTTTCGACGTTTGTATCCGTTTTGGCGCGAGGTCGTTGTTTCGGCGGACAGTATGGATTGAGGTGCCGGCGGTGGTTGCCTGAAACAGATCTGGCATATTGTGCGCAAATTGCAGGGTAAGCGTGGTCGCTTACGCCTTCATAGCTGCGATCATCGCCGGAATGCCCATGATCTTCATCACGCGGGTCATATTGTAGGCAAGCACGTGCAGCGCCATTTCCGTGGCGACGTTTTTCAACTGTCTCATCTTGAAGTGGGTGGCACCCATCCACGATTTGATCGTGCCGTATGGATGCTCCACGGTCATGCTGCGGACAGCCAGTTGGGCTGGGTCTGCGTCCAGTCGGTCTTGGACCCGCTCAAGGACATCCTCGTGTACCCACCGACGAACGCGCCGTTCTTTACTGGTCGTGCATTTCTCTTTGATGACGCAATCAGCGCAGGCACCTGACCAATACGTTCTGATGGCTTTGCCATCTTGCTGGCCGGTAAATCTGTACGTCAGGTTCTCGCCTGCGGGGCAGACATACACATCTTTTTCGCTGTCATAGGCGAAGTCAGCTTTATCAAATTGTCCGCGTGCGGCGGCGTTTGATGTCATGGGTTTGGGAACAACAACCGAGATGCCAGCCTCTTCACTGGCGACAATTTCCTCGCCTTTATAGTAACCCTTGTCTGCGATTGCAGTGAGCCGGTCTGTCGTCATGACATCGTCTGCTGCCACGGCCATCACCGACAATGCGTCGCGATCAAATCCAAGCATCGTAACTTCATGCGTCACGATCAGATGGTGATGGGCTTCGACAGCGGTTTGAACATTGTAGCCAACAATGCGCGGCATCCGCGCTGTTGTTGCCATGGAGCGGGCATCAGGATCGCTCAGTGAGACCTGCGTCTCACCTGTCTCATCCATGCGCTGTTCAATTGATCTGTAACGCGCAGCCTCTTTTTGCAGATGCTCCAGCTTTCGAAGCGTCCGCTCCATGCGCGCTTCGGGCAGCACAGTGCCGGTCTGCTCAAACACTTCATCCGCACGATCCAACTCACCCAAATAACGCTCAATTGCTTTGTCGATCTCACCCAGCTTCTGGCGTAGTTTATCACGCGTGTAATTCTTGGCCTTGGCATTCAAAGCCTTGAACCGGCTGCCATCAATCGCGACCACGTCCGCGTCGAGCAGATCCATGTTGCGACACAGGGCCACAAACTGCTGGCACACTTTGCGGATCGCCGGACCGTTATCTTTCCTAAAGTCAGCAATCGTCTTGAAGTCAGGCTTCAATCGACCCGTCAGCCAAATGAGCTCCAGGTTGCGGCCGCACTCCCGTTCCAACCGTCGCGATGACTGCACCTGATTGAGATATCCATAGAGATAAATCCGCAGCATCAACCCTGGATGATACCCCGGCCGACCCGTGCCAGCAGCCTGCGCGTTGAAGCCAAGCGTCGATAGATCAAGCATGTCAGCAAAGGCATCAATCGCGCGGACAGGGCTGTTCTCGTCGACGTAATCATCCAGATGTTCAGGCAGCAACATCGTCTGCTGGCGATCCAAACCTTCGATAAATTGCGCCATG
>JASFFN010000276.1:0-4013 GCA_050124275.1 Roseobacter sp.
ACAGTCTCTGACGCTCTGAAGCCATGGTCACGCCCACCCCTTGAGAGTTGATGTGCAACGGTCTATCTGACCAATCCTACCGAAACACCGGACAAGCGCCATGCCGATCAAGATACCAGCCGACCTGCCCGCCTACGACGTGCTCAAGCGCGAAGGTGTGAGCGTCATGGATCCCGATCAGGCCGCCCGCCAGGATATCCGCCCTTTGCGGATCGGCCTGCTGAACCTGATGCCCAAGAAGATCCAGACGGAAAACCAGTTCGCGCGGCTCATCGGCGCGACGCCGCTGCAGATCGAACTCAGCCTGATCCGGATGTCCGAGCATCAGACGAAAAACACGGCAGCAGAGCATATGGAGAGCTTTTATCGCCCCTTTCAGGAGGTGAAGCAGGAAAAGTTCGACGGTCTGATCATCACCGGAGCGCCCATCGAACATCTCGATTTCAAGGCTGTGACCTATTGGGACGAACTTTGCGACGTGATGGACTGGACGCAAACCAACGTGCACTCCACTTTTGGCGTCTGCTGGGGCGGTATGGCGATGATCAACTATTTCCACGGCGTGGACAAACACCTGCTCAATGCCAAGGCCTTCGGCTGCTACCGCCACAAGAACCTGGCGCCGGCCTCGCCCTATCTGCGCGGATTTTCCGACGACTGCGTCATCCCGGTGTCGCGCTGGACCGAGATGCGCCAGGACGAAATCGACGCGGTTGACGGGCTGACCACTCTGTTGGGCAGCGATGAGGTCGGGCCTTGTCTGGTCGAGGACCCGGCCCACCGGGCGCTCTACATATTCAACCATTTCGAATATGACAGAGACACGCTGAAGCAGGAGTATGACCGCGATGTCGCCTCGGGAACGCCGATAAATGTGCCGCTGAACTACTACCCCGACGATGACCCGAGCCGCACGCCGCTCAACCGCTGGCGCAGCCACGCGCATCTGCTCTACGGCAACTGGTTGACGGAAGTGTATCAGGAAACCCCTTACGATATAGACGCCATTGGTCATTAAAACAATCGTCATACTCCTGCTCGTCGGGCTGGGCCTTTTCGCGCTGGTCCAGTGGCGCGCGGCGGACCGCGAGGCCGCGGTCGAAAAACACTTTCCGCCATCCGGCCGGTTCATTGACGTGGACGGCGTCAAAATTCACGTCAATGTCTTAGGGCAAGGCCCTGATATCATTTTGATACATGGCGCGAGCGGCAGTCTGCGCGACTTCACGTTCGATCTGACCGAGCGCCTTGCCGCCGAAGGTTTTCGCATCATTGCCGTGGACCGCCCCGGCATGGGACGGTCCGAACGTCCGCAAGGCTACAATGGCATCTGGAACACCGCTGCCGAGCCCCCCGCTCTGCAGGCGCGACTGCTGCAGGGGGCCGCTGATCAGCTTGGGGTCAAAAACCCTATTGTCGTCGGGCATTCCTACGGCGGCGCAATCGCTCTGGCCTGGGCTCTGGAAAGGCCGGACGAGACAGCGGGACTGGTCTTGCTCGGTGCCGCCTCGAATCCCTGGCCGGGAGAACTCGGGCTGCTTTACCGCGTCAACTCGACGGTCATTGGCAGTGCACTGGTCATTCCCTTGATCACGGCCTTCACGCCGCATGTGGTGATACAGGACACATTGTCCCAGATTTTCGCGCCGCAAAAACCGCCGTCCGATTACATGGATCACTTTGGCCCGGATATGACCTTGCGGCGTTCCACGATGCGCGCCAATGCGCAACAGGTCAACGGACTGAAACCGCATATCACGGAAATGGCCAAGCGCTATGGTTCGCTGTCGCTTCCCGTTGAAATCCTGCATGGAACCGAAGACAGCACGGTGCCCATGGCAATCCACTCGGAGCCTCTGTCGCGCCAGATCCCCAATGCCGTGCTGACGCCGCTGCCGGGTGTTGGCCACATGCCGCATCACGCGGTCCCGCACGAGGTTGTGCAGGCCGTCAGGCGCGTCGCCGCACGTGCCGGTTTGCGTTAATCCGATTAACATCGCATATAGAGAGCAGGAACAGCCAAGGACACCGCCATGGACCTGCCATTCGATGGTGCAATCAGCACCTTTTTTAAGAAAGAAGCGCCGTCGAAGGTGCGCGATGCGATCAAACGCGCAGAGAAAGGCGATATCTTATCGACCTCCTTCCCGTACTCCGAACGCATGGCGCGCAAGCCATACGGGCGCGAACTGGAGGCATTGCAGATCGAACTGGTCAAACTCCAGGCATCGGTCAAGGCGTCCGGAATGCGCGTCGCCATCGTATTCGAAGGTCGCGATGGTGCGGGCAAAGGCGGGACGATCAGCCGTTTCCGCACCAACCTGAATCCGCGTGGCGCGCGTATCGTGGCGCTCGCCAAACCCACCGAGACGGAAAGCAGCCAGTGGTATTTCCAGCGCTATGCCAGCCACTTGCCCGCGGGCGGTGAAATCGTCTTCTACGACCGAAGCTGGTACAACCGAGGCGTGGTCGAGCATGTCTTCGGGTTCTGCACGGCCGAGCAGCGCCAGCACTTTTTCGAACAGGTGCGCCCGTTCGAGGAGATGCTGGTCGAGGACAATATCTTTGTGTTCAAGTTCTGGCTGAATGTCGGTCGCGAGGAGCAGTTGCGCCGCATGCTCCAGCGCGAAAAGGACCCTCTGAAACAATGGAAGCTGAGCTGGATCGATGTCGAGGGACTGAAGCGCTGGGATGCCTACACCGCAGCTATTTCGGAAACGCTGGAGCGCAGCCACTCGTCGGTCGCCCCCTGGACAGTGATCCGCTCCGACGACAAGCGCCGCGCCCGGCTCGCCGCAATCCGAACGGTCCTGCACCGGCTCGACTACAAGCACAAGAACCACGGCGCGATCGGTCCGATCGACACGTCAATCTGCGGAGGGCTGGACATCTGGCATGCCTAAGCGCGGATACCATCACGGCAATCTCCGGCAAGCCCTGATCGATGCAGCGCTGAAGCTGATCGAAATCAAGGGGCCGATGGGCTTTACCCTTTCCGAGGCCGCCAAACAGGCCGGGGTGACGCCCGCCGCCGTGTACCGTCATTTCGAGGGGCGCGAGGACCTTATTGCCGCGGCAGCGCTGGAGGGATACGAAATATTCGCCGATTTGATGGAGTATGCCTACGAGTCCGGTCAGCCGTCGGCGCTGGCGGCGTTCGAGGCGACGGGTCGCGCCTACCTGGCCTTTGCGCGAAAAAATCCGGGACACTACATCGCGATGTTCGAGAGCGGGATTTCGGTAAACCGCTCACCCGAACTGGCCGCAGTTGCAGGCCGCGCAAGCGGCGTGTTGGAAAAGGCGGCGTCTGACCTCAGCCAGCATATACCGGAAGAAAAACGACCACCCGCATCGATGTTTTCAGCGCATATCTGGGCGATGAGCCACGGTGTCGTCGAGCTTTTCGCACGCAATGCACCCGGGCGTGTATCACCTTTCCCGGCCGACGAACTTCTGGAGACGGGGATCGGCATATACCTCCGCGGCCTTGGATTGATCAGCGCCGACGAGTGACCTCGAAAGGCGGCAACCGGCATTTATGCATTGGCGCCGGGCAAGTGGGCGACACCATCGCCGGGTTAGTATCCGTCCGCTTTATAGCCGTGAAAAACCTTCGTGACGTCTTCCAGTATTTCCCACGTCACATGGGACTGGTCCCGTATGAACAGGCTGTCTCCGGCCTTGAGTGTCACCGTGGTTTCTTCGGTGTGGTTCACGACCCGGCAGGAACCGGAGAGAACCATCATCAATTCGTCTCCCTGTTCGATACAGTCAAACACGCCTGTAGTGCAGCGCCAAATTCCAAATCGCATCTGGCATCCGGGCCCGCCTGCATCAAGCCGGCCAGAGGCGCGCGGATCGCCGGACTTGACCTCGTAGTGGCTTGCCGGGTTGTCAAAGGGCCAGTGCTCGAGCGGACCCACGTTAGCGCCAGGTCTGTAGCGTATCATCAGAGCTTCCCTTGAACCGAGCCGATTTCATTATGGTTGCCCCCGGCTTCAACCGCCACGCGC
>JASFFN010000277.1:0-4013 GCA_050124275.1 Roseobacter sp.
GCTTCGTGCGCCGACCGAAACGCGCAACGCCTTTACCAGCCGTCATGCGGAGATTTTGGATTTGATGACATGATTACGGTTCGCGCCGCAATGGATCTCGATGCGGGTTCGATGGCCGCACTTCTGAACGCCATCATCGAACGTGGCGGTACCACGGCGCTGACAAGGCCCGTCACGGCGCAGGACATGCGCGACTGGATGTCAGCGACACCGGATCGTTCGGCATGGCACGTCGCGCTTGACGACCGCGAACGGGTCATCGGATTCCAGTGGATCGCCCCGAATGAAAGCCTGCCGGAAGATGCGGCGGATATCGCGACTTTTGTAGAGATCGGGCGCACCGGGCTCGGGATCGGCTCGGCCCTTTTTTCAGCCACGGCAAAGGCGGCCAAAGCGCTTGGCTACGTCTGGATCAATGCAACCATCCGCGCCGATAACGAAGGCGGCCTGGTCTACTACCGGAGCCGTGGATTTCGCGACTGGGCACGGGACACGGATGTGAAGCTCGACAGCGGGCTGATCGTGGACAAGATCAGAAAACGCTACGACCTGTAGGAACCGAAACAGGGTATGCTGTGGCGTGGATCAGCGCGGGGAGCGCTTGGCCAATATCCGCTGCAGTGTCCTGCGGTGCATGTTGAGACGCCGGGCCGTTTCACTCACGTTGCGGTCACAAAGCTCGTACACGCGCTGAATGTGCTCCCAACGCACGCGATCGGCACTCATGGGGTTTTCCGGTGGCGGTGGCAGATCGTCGCCGTTGGCCAGAAGGGCGTTCACGATATCGGCGGCGTCGGCCGGTTTCGACAGGTAATCGACCGCGCCGATCTTCACCGCCGCCACCGCCGTGGCAATCGCCCCATAGCCCGTCAGAACGACGACCCTGACGTCCGGACGTTTGTCGCGCAGAACCTCGACGACATCGAGACCGTTCCCGTCTTCCAGACGCAGATCGACCACCGCATAGGCGGGTGGCCGCGCGGTCGCAATGGCCCGTCCGGCTGCAACCGAACCCGCCGTCTCCACGTCGAAACCACGTTTTTCCATGGCTTTTGCCAAACGCCGCAAGAACGGTTCGTCGTCGTCCAGAAGCAGGATGCTTTTGTCCGCGCCAATTTCCATCAATTGTGTGTCCGGCATAGCCGCTGTGTCTCCCTTCGCACTGCAGACCTTAGTCTTCGGTCGCCTGAAGCACAGTTATGTGGTGCAAATTGTCGCAGGTCAAATGGCATCCATCGCCACGGCCATCGCCGCTAAGCTTTCGAAACAAAGCAGGCGATCGTTTCAGCCATTTGCTCCGCCGAGGTGTCGCGCCGGAAGAACTCGACAAATCCATGCTCGGGCAGCACCAGGTAGCTGAAGGTGGAATGGTCAACGAGGTAGTAATCCTCATCCCCGTCCTGAACCCGGTAATAGGTGCGGTAGGCCTTGCTCGCTGCCGCCACCTGTTCGGGCGACCCGGTCAGCCCGATCATGCGATCATGCATGTTCGCGGCGAAATCCCCGACCACGTCCGGTGTATCTCTTTTCGGGTCGATCGAAATGAAGATCGGCGTAACCGTCATGCCTTTCTCTTCCAGAATTTCAACCGCCACGACGTTTCGGGATACATCCAGAGGACAGACGTCCGGACAAAAAGTATATCCGAAGTATAAGATCGACGGCTCGGTTATGACGTCCGTGTCCGTGACGGTTTCGCCTTGTGCGTTGGTCAATTCGAAAGGCCCCCCGATTGTACCCGCGCCGCCTGCGACCGTACTTGCACGGCATTCGGCAAAACGGTCGTCGTCATGTGGTCGTTGCGTAACGAACCATACACCCGCAAGCAGGCCTAGAATTCCAACGGTGGACAAGAAGGCAATGAGGCGCATGACAGTGAAAGGCTCCCGACAAGCTTGGCTTGATCCTACTAAAGCGGAGTCCTACCCTCTTTCAACAGTTGTGCAACCGAACTCGCGTGAAAAAGTGGCGGATCTGAATATCAGACCATTTTCGGGCAAGACCCGCTCAAACTGGATCAGACTCCGGTCGATGATCCTTTTGCGCTGGTTTGCGATTGCCGGACAGTTGACCGCCATTACGGTTGCGCAACAGATGTACGGACTGCGGCTGGAACTTGGCTTGTGCTACCTGGCCATCGGTGCCTCGGTCATCGCCAATCTCGTAGCGATCTTCGTGTTTCCGGAGAACAAAAGGCTCTCCGAGACGCAAAACATGCTGATGGTTCTGTTCGATCTGCTACAACTGAGCTTTTTGCTTTTCCTGACTGGTGGATTGCACAATCCGTTCGCGCTGTTGATGCTGGGCCCGGTGACCATTTCCGCTGCCGCGCTCACCCTGCGCTCAACTGTCTTTCTCGGGGGCACAGCCATCATGCTGGTATCTCTGCTGGCGCAATTCAACTATCCCCTGCGGACCGAGCACGGCTTTATCCTGGCCATCCCTGACGTTTTCGTTTTCGGAAACTGGATCGCGCTGATCATCGCGATCATTTTCATCAGCGCCTATTCGGTGAAGGTCACGTCCGAGATCAACTCAATGTCAGATGCTCTGTCGGCGACGCAGATGGCGCTTGCCCGGGAACAGAAACTGACCGACCTCGGGGGCGTGGTTGCCGCGGCGGCGCATGAACTGGGAACGCCTCTTGCAACCATAAAACTCGCAAGCGGTGAGCTGTTCGAGGAACTGGCCGACCGGCCGGAGTTGCAGGAAGACGCTGCCCTGATCCGCGAGCAGGCAGATCGCTGCCGCGACATCCTGCGGGACATGGGGCGCGCCGGCAAGGACGACCTGCACCTGAGGCAAGCCCCCCTGCGCGCGGTTCTGGAAGAGGCGGCAGAGCCACATATGGATCGCGGAAAACAAATCACGTTCGAGATCATCGGGCCCGAAATCATGCAGCCTTCGATTCTGCGCAAGCCGGAGATCATCCACGGTATCAGAAATCTGGTGCAGAACGCGGTTGATTTCGCGCAACAACAGATCTGGGTCGAAGCCAGCTGGACAGACGACGTGATCTCGCTGCGCATCATGGATGATGGCCGCGGGTTCCCGCCTCATCTCATTGGTCGCATCGGAGATCCCTTCATGAAACGTCGCAAGTCATCGTCAGACAAGTCAGCGCGGCCGGGGTACGAAGGCATGGGCCTCGGGCTCTTCATCGCGAAAACGCTGCTGGAAAGATCGGGGGCGGAATTGAGCTTTGCGAATGGCCGCGAAGACACAAGCTGGGACGACGCAGCATCGGGAGCCGGTATTGGCGCGGTGGTCGAAGTCAAGTGGCGGCGCGCCGATGTCGATGCGGTTCAGGGTGACACGCCGGCACCGCAGGGTCTGAACCAGAGAATCACCGCTTAGATAAATCCGTTAACCCTGCGTTAACCACGGCATGCGAAGCCTGAAGCACAGGCTCTTCGGAATGTCACGCGCGTTATGGAAATATTGGATGCCTTTGCCATTTTGACCGCAGCCGGGCTCAGCACTCTGGGCGCGCTCCTCTGGGTATTGCCGCGCGCGTCTCGGCAAGCGATGCGTCCGGTCGATGCAAACGACCCGGCAGAGCCGAGCGTTTCATTTCTTTTCGAGAACGAAGAGCTTCATCATCTTTCGGGTATGGCGGCAAAGCTTTATCAACTGGCACCCGGTCGCAACGACTGGGCAGACACACGTGAGAGGCTCCAAAACCGGTTTCCGGAAATTCCCGAACGCGCCTGCGAAATCTCGGTGGGGCAGACCACTCTGGCCGCTCGCGACATCGAGGATTCCGCTTCCTTATCCGTCACGAGAAAGGGCGATTTTACAACCGTTACACTGTGTCAGGGCGATTACGCTCCGGCCGCGCAGGCCCAGCGATACAAGGCGATCAAAAGAGAGCTGGAAGATCTAAGACGCGCGAGTGATACGACGTCACATGCGATTTGGCAGGTCGACGCCGAAGGGACGGTGACCTGGTACAATGCCGCCTACAAGGATCTTTACAAAAAACTGCATGGTTCGGAACCCGTGGACACCCG
>JASFFN010000278.1:0-4006 GCA_050124275.1 Roseobacter sp.
CTCATGGTGCCGGAAAACCGGCCTACGCCAAAAGCCTCCACCAGGTATTCGACGATGCCACCGGCCGAAGGATACCGCGCGCCAAGACGCCCGATCGAATATCCACTGAGCAGTGCAACGATCCCGCCGATAAGGAATGAAATCCAGACCGCACTTCCGGCCATCGATCCACCCTGGCCAAGAAGCGCGAAAATCCCTGCTCCGACCATCGACCCGATGCCCATCGACACCGCCGACCAGAACGACACCTCCTTTCCAGACTTATGTATGCGCGTCTACTCGGACCATGACAGAGGCCGTTTCAATACCGACCCTGCGACAGCGACGGCATCCTGACAAATATTTTTGTCATGCGCGACGATGTTGCGCTGGAAAACCCAGTGCAAAGTACGCTCGGCCAGCAAGCCGCAGGCGCAGCCTCGTCGCTCAATTTGTTTCAAACAGAACCGCCAATCAACAGGGGCGAATGAAATGGCCCGAGAAGACGATTGAGCGACTGCCAAGAGCCAAATCCAACCGCACCTTTGGAATCACGAGCAGACTGTGCACGACTGCGCATCACATTATCCCCGACGGTTCATTGACCGAGATCAATTCAAAACCGTTGGCCAACCTTTAACGTCAACTCATGCTAGGAGAACGGTGATTGATGATTGGAGGTATCTTGTATTCCAGCGGAGGAGGAGACCTGTCATGACCGCCGAAAGGCGAGAGAGCACCGTGCGTGGCGCCAAACTGATCGAAGATCCGCTTACTCTGATTTCCGCGCTCCTCGACCGGGGTTTTAGGGTCATCGCGCCCTGCGAAAAAGACGGAGTGATAGAGTACGCTCCAATCGCGGAGCCTGCCGAGCTGCCCAGAGGCCGCACAGACGATCAGCAACCGGGACAGTACCGGCTGATCGATGGCGATCCTCATCGGTGGTTCGATTATGTGGTGGGTCCGGGCAGCTGGAAAGCATGGCTTCATCCCGCCAAACGCCAACTGTGGCATGTGCGCCGGGACGGGAGCGCGCTTCACTTCGAAGAGAGCACAAAGGACTGGGAAGCGACCGTTCTGTTCGGAGTGCGACCGTGCGAGCTGGCCGCGATTGATCGGCAGCGCAATGTGTTTCAGACGGGTCCGCACGTCGATCCGGACTATGGCTCCCGGCTCTCGCGGAGCCTCGTCGTGGTCGTGCAATGCGCACGCGCCGCGCCGACCTGTTTTTGCGCGTCGATGGAGACTGGTCCTCGTGCCGAGGCGGGGTTCGATCTCGCACTGACCGAGCTTGGCGCGGATGCGGACCATCGGTTTCTGGTGGAAAGCGGTTCCGATGCCGGCAGTGATATCCTCGAAAGCCTCGAGGGCGAGGTGGCGACAAACGGGGATTTCGCATCGGCCAGGCAAATATCGGAAACCGTTGCGCAAAGCCAGAAACGGCAGATGCCGCAAGGCGTGGCGACGGGTCTGGCCGACAGGCTCGACTCCCCCGTTTGGGATGAGATCGCCTCGCGGTGCCTCAGTTGCGCCAACTGCACCATGGCCTGCCCCACCTGCTTCTGCTCGACGGTCGAGGACCGTAGCGATCTCGCCGGACAGCATGCCGAGCGGTGGCTAAACTGGGACAGCTGTTTCAGTGTCGACTTCAGTTACCTTCACGGCGGCGCGGTGCGCCAGTCGCCGGCGTCGCGCTACCGGCAATGGATGACCCACAAACTGTCGTACTGGCACGACCAGTTCGGAGAGTCGGGCTGTGTCGGCTGCGGACGCTGCATCACATGGTGTCCCGTCGGCATAGACATCGTTGCCGAGGCGGCGGCACTGCTTGAAAGTCCTGCGGAGTAAGCCGATGGTGATCCATACAATAAGAGACCTGCTTTCCCGACATCCGGCCTTCCGGGACTTCGACGACCCGGCACTTGATCTCATTTCCGGATGCGGCACCAATGCGCATTTCCCGGCCGGACAACTCATCTTTCGCGAAGGAGACGCGGCCGACAAGGTCTATATCATTCGCCATGGAGATGCGGTGATCGAGATCCCCGCGCCCGGCAAGGGTGGGCTGACGCTTGAATCGCTCCACGAAGGCGATGTGCTGGACTGGTCGTGGCTGGCGCCTCCCCAAAGGACGATGTCGGACGCGCGCGCGGTTACGGATGTCAGCGCGATCAGCCTCGATGCGGCCTGCGTACTGAGCAAATGCGAGGAGCACCCGCAACTCGGGTACCAGATGTTCAAACTCTGGCTACCGCATCTCGCGCAACGTCTTCATGCGCAGCGTCTGCAGCTTCTGGACCTCTATGGTGACGATGCGCGTTGAGTCTGAGGCGAGCGTGCGGGTCGGGGCGCCCATGCGCCCCCGCCCCTTTCGCGTGAAGGAAGCGCAGCGCGAACTCGCGGGCGTCGTGTCGCTTCGGCTTTCGGGTGTGGACGATGAACCTTTTCCGTTTGAGGCCGGCCAATTCAACATGCTCTATGCCTTCGGTGTGGGGGAGGTTGCGATTTCGATCTCCGGCGACCCCGCGCAGCCTCGTGAACTGCTTCACACGATCCGCGATGTCGGCGCAGTTTCGGGGGCACTCTCGAGAACCGAACCCGGTGCCATGATCGGCGTGCGCGGGCCATTCGGGACGAGTTGGCCCGTTACAAACCAGCATGGGCGGCATCTTCTGTTCGTTGCGGGCGGGCTTGGTCTGGCGCCGCTGCGCCCGGCGATCTACCGCGCGCTTGCATCGCGGCGCCTGTACCGCGGGATCACGCTGGTGCTTGGCGCACGTTCTCCTCGTGACCTGCTCTACGCGTACCAGCTTGCGGGCTGGGCCTCGGGACACGCGTTGAATCTCTTCATAACCGTTGATCAGGCTGGACGCGAATGGACGGGTGCGGTCGGTGTCGTCACAACGCAGTTTTCCGCCGCACTCCGTGATGTCGAGCCGACGTCTGTCTCGGCGTTTGTCTGCGGCCCCGAAGTCATGATGCGGCACAGTTGCGCCGCCCTTTCCCATCTCGGCGTCCGGTCTGAGCGCATGTGGATGTCTATGGAGCGGAACATGAAGTGCGCGTTGGGATATTGCGGTCATTGTCAGTTCGGGCCGGATTTTGTCTGCCGGGACGGTCCGGTCCTCCGCTACGATCGCGTTGCCACGAGACTTGGCGTGAGGGAGGTCTGAGATGGCGCGTCCCAAGCTCGCGGTCTGGAAATTCGCCTCCTGTGACGGATGCCAGCTTTCGATCCTAGACTGCGAGGACGAACTGCTCGAAATTGCGGATGCTATCGATATCGCGAACTTCCTAGAGGCCTCGAGCCGCATCGAAGACGGTCCTTACGACATCTCGCTTGTCGAGGGGTCGATCACGACAGAACACGACGCCGGGCGCATCCGCAATATCCGCGCCCAGTCCGCTAAGCTGATCACGATCGGGGCCTGTGCCACAGCCGGTGGCATCCAGGCCCTGAGAAATTATGCTGATATCGGGGAAATGACGCGAACGGTCTATGCGCATCCGGAGTACATCAAGACGCTCGCCACCTCCACGGCGATCTCCGATCATGTGGAGGTCGATATGGAACTGCACGGTTGCCCCGTCTCGAAAGCGCAACTCATTGAAACGATCTCTGCGCTTCTGGTCGGGCGGAAACCGCAAATCCCAAATGTCCCGCAATGTGTCGAATGCAAATCCTTCGGAACGCCCTGCGTGATGGTGTCAGGCGGTGTCGCCTGCCTCGGACCGGTGACGCGCGCCGGGTGCGGCAACCTCTGCCCGTCGGTCGGGCGGGGATGCTACGGGTGCTTCGGCCCGATAGAGAATGCAAACACGGAGAGCCTCAGCGAAAAGATCCGGCAACTCGGCCTGTCCGACAAGCAAACACGCGAGTTGTATCGCGGGTTCACCTGTGCCGCGCCGCAATTCGAACATGCAGGACGGTCCGATGACCAAACGAACGATTAAAGTGGACGCACTGGCGCGGGTGGAGGGCGAAGGCGCTCTTTATGTCCTTTTGCGGGATGAAGTGGTCGAAAAG
>JASFFN010000279.1:0-3997 GCA_050124275.1 Roseobacter sp.
GGCGGCGCGTCCGCCACGACGCCTGGCCAGCTGATTCTCACGTCCAGGTAGTTCGTTCATGATAGAACGCCGGGCTTCCGGTGACAGTTTGGACCACATGGTGATCTCTTCGATAGAGCGCAGACAGCCGGTACAAAGACGTGCTTGCGGGTGGATCACGCAGATTTTGATGCAGGGGCTTTCCACTTCGGCCCGCTTCCAGATGTCGTCGCTCATTTATGATCCTGTTGTGCCCGTATGACGCGGATTCGATCCAGCGCGCCTTGCAGGATATAGGCAGCGGCCACATGGTCAATGACCTCCGCGCGACGCTTCCTGGACGTATCCGCCTCCAGCAGCGCGCGTTCCGCGGCGACGGTGGATAGTCGTTCGTCCCAGAACGTGATGGGAAGCGAGATTTGATCCGATTTGTCGAGGTTGCGGGCAAAGGCGCGGGTCGACTGGCAGCGCGGTCCTTCGGACCCGTCCATGTTGCGCGGCAACCCGAGAACGATCCCGCCGATCTGCCGCTCGGCGATGATGGCCGCCAGCCGCGCCGCGTCCTGCGTGAACTTCTTGCGTTTTATGGTCTCCAGCGGCGTGGCAACGGACAGAAACGTGTCACTGACGGCCACGCCGACGGTATGCGACCCCAGATCGAGGCCGACGACGCTTCGCATCGGGGGCAGGGCCGCGAGAAACGCGGCGGTGTCTTCAAGTATCATTCGGCGACTTGCGCCTGCTGACCGGCGCGCAGCAGCACATCCAGCGCGCGGGTGTCACCGGCAAAGACCTCGACCGCATTCTCATAGATCGCGCGGGCGTCACCGGTCTGTCCCAGAACCCCGAGGGCGGTGATGAGTTGCGCCCAGTCCTCGACGGGGCCTCCCTCCGTTGCGAGCCGATCGGAAAGTCCTTGCACCATGTTCCGGATCATATCCATCCGTTCCGCCGGGCTCATCTCCTGCGCCGCTTCTATGTCGTCCGCTGTCGGCCCGCGCGGGCCATCGCGCCCGGGCCCGATGTCAGGGGGCTGGTAATTGACGCCGGCGCGCAGCGAGAGGTCTTCGATTTGCGCGAGGATTGGCGCGATCCAGGGCGCATCTTCGGGCCCTTCACGCAGCAGCTGGTCCCAGACGCGAAAAGCCCTGTCGGGACGTCCCGTCTGCGCGAGCATCAGCCCGATGTAATAGCGGGCGGTGCCATTTGAGGCATCGAGCGACAAGGCTTGGGTCAGGGCCGCTTCGGCTTCCGGGGAGACGTAGCCCCCCGCCGCGATCACCAGCATGTCGGCGTAATTGGTGTAATCGTCGGCAGTGGCATTCTCACCCCGGAGCGCGACGACGCGCGCCTGCGCCCTTGCTGCTGCGCGGAAGTTCCCCAGATTGGCCTCGTTCTGGGCGAGCAGGATATGACCCTGCAGATCGTCCGGCCGGTTTGCCACGGTCTCGCGCAGCCGTTCCACCAGTGCCGCGTAATCCGGGCTGATGTCCGGTGGGGCCACATAGGCGGGCAGGCTGTCTTCGGCTTCCTGCTGGCCGGGTCGGTTTGCGCGGGCTTCCTCCGCCAGCGCGATCCGGTCTTCGAGCGCGAAATCCCCGTAGCCGGGTGCGCCGATGGTCCAGTAAAGCCACAAGCTGCCGCCGACGAGAACCGCGCCCAGCACAAGCCCGATCACGAGGGGCGCGCCTTTTCGGGCGTCTGCCGCGACGGCCTCCGCGTTCAGCGCCGCATCCGCTGCCAGAATGCGCCGCGAGATTTCGGCCCGGACCCTGTCCGCATCCGCTTCATCCAGGACGCCGCGCGCGAGGTCTTTGTCGACTTCGCGCAGCTGGTCTCGGTAGACGCGCAGGTCATAGGCTGCTGATGGCTCACCGACACCGCGCTGCGGCGATCGCAACGCGATAAAGATCAGCAAGGCGACCACGAAGGCGAGGCCGGCGGAAACGATCCAGAAGGTCATGAACTCCCCGTCAGATTTGGCAGGAGTCATGTAGCGATCAAATGCCCGGACCAAAAGGGTTAAAAGGTCACCGCAGAGGCCACTGCCTGCGCGACGATGTCGCGTGTCGCAAACCTGCCTGAAAGTGACGCCCGCAGTATCCTCTTTTTTGACAACTGTCGCAGAAGAGGATGAACATTCGCTCCGGGGCGAATCCGGGGCGCCGCGCCAGTTCAGAGGCCAATGCTATGAAACGTTATTCCGTCTTTGCCGTCGCTCGCGAGGCTGCCCGCTACCATGAGGGGTGGGAACGCGCGTGGCGCACGCCGGAACCAAAGCCGAAATACGACGTCATCATCATCGGGGCCGGGGGGCATGGGCTCGCCACCGCCTACTATCTCGGCAAACGCTTTGGCGTGAAACGCGTGGCGATCCTTGAAAAAGGCTGGCTGGGCGGCGGCAACACGGGCCGGAACACGACGATCATCCGGTCCAACTACCTGCAGGACCCTTCCGCGGCGCTTTACGAGAAGTCCAGGTCGCTGTACGAGACGATGAGTCAGGATCTGAACTACAACGTGATGTTCAGCCCACGCGGCGTCATCATGCTGGCGCAGACCCACCATGAGGTGCGCGGCTACCAGCGCACGGCGCATGCCAATGCGCTGCAGGGGGTCAAGACGGAATTCATCACCCCGACGCGCGTCAGGGAACTGGTGCCGATCATCAACATCAAGGGGCCGCGCTATCCGGTGCTGGGCGGACTCTGGCAGGCGCGGGGCGGCACGGCGCGCCACGACGCCGTGGCCTGGGGGTATGCGCGGGCCTGTTCAGACATGGGCATGGACGTGATCCAGCAGTGCGAGGTGACGGCGATAAGGCGGGACGGCGGAAAGGTCGTCGGCGTGGACACGACCAAGGGCCCGATTGATTGCGACAAACTGGGCATCGTGGTGGCGGGCAACTCGGGACATGTGGCTGGCCTCGCGGGCTTCCGGCTGCCGATCGAGTCGGTGGCGCTGCAGGCGCTGGTTTCCGAGCCGATCAAGCCCTGTATGGATGTCGTGGTCATGGCGAACACGGTGCATGGCTACATGAGCCAGTCGGACAAGGGCGAGATGGTCATCGGCGGCGGAACCGACGGCTACAACAACTACACCCAGCGTGGGTCGTTCCACCATATCGAAGAGACCGTGCGCGCGTTGATCGAGACCTTCCCGATGGTCAGCCGGCTGAAAATGCTGCGCCAGTGGGGCGGGATCGTGGACGTGACAGGCGACCGCTCGCCGATCCTGTCGAAGACGCCGGTGGAGAATGTTTTCATCAATTGCGGATGGGGCACCGGGGGCTTCAAGGCAACGCCGGGGTCAGGCTGGGCGATGGCGGAACTGATGCACAAGGGCCACGGGCCCCTGACGGATGATTTCGGTCTCGACCGCTTTCGCGAGGGCCGGTTCATCGACGAATCCGTCGCTGCCGGGGTGGCCCATTGATGTCAGTGTGTACCGCCGCCATCGCCCGGACCACCACCGATGTCGGACTTGTTGCTGTCCGGATCGGCTTTGGTGGAAGAGCCGCGCCTGACGAAATACACCGCAACGGCGACAATCATGAGCAGCGGCAAAAGCTTGAGAAAGTTCTCCATGAACCCGCCTCAGCGTTCGCCGCCCTGGCCAGTCTTCGGCGGATCGGCGAAAATGCCGCTCAGGTCCACTTCGCGCCCGCCGCGCGCGGCCTTGCGTCTTGCAACGCCGAGCCGTTCCCGCACGAGCATCACGACAGCAATGGCGCCGATTGCGCCAAAGCCAATTACCGCCATCATCTCTTCGCTCATCGAATACCTCTTCACGCGTTCGGCGCCAGCATAGCGCGCGCGGCGCAAAAAAGCGATATCAACCACGGGGGAACCCGCCCATGCTGATCCTGACCTGCCCCGTGTGCGGCGTCACGGCCGAAGAAACGGAATTTCAAGGCGGTGGCGAGGCACATCTGAAGCGTTACGGCCCGGGATCGGGCGAGGAGGAATTTGAGAACTACCTTTTCATGCGCGAGAACCCCCGTGGCGTGCATTTCGAG
>JASFFN010000280.1:0-3992 GCA_050124275.1 Roseobacter sp.
TGCGCAGTGGCGAGCGACGTATGGCTGTCGGTCGATCCAACCATGCCGAACTTGTAGGGGTTGGTCCCCAAACGGTTTTCAAGCTTCAGACCCGTCTTCAGGGCTTCCCTCGCATACTCGCCGGCCAGCATATCGTCGGTTTTCGGCTCGGACAGGTTCAGGTTGCCCTTGTCCCATGTCTCGTAGTCAGCGAACTCGTCGTTGGGCGACAGGAACGGGTGTGTCTCGCCATCGCCCTTGATCTGCGTGGCCTCGTAGAGCGGCTCCCACATTGCCCGCGTCTGCACGTATTCTGCATCGAGTTCCGTGCCATCGTACTGCGCTGTCTCCGGGAACATGATGCCGTTAGAGAGATTGCCGTTGTGGGCAAGCGCTAGCACATCGCCGCGTGTGACTTCTTCGTAGTTCGCCATCCACGCCCAGAGGTCACGAGGATTGATCGAGCCCGTTGGCGACTCCGTCGTAAACGGGTCAACTATGCCGGCCTTATCGCCCCCGTCTCGGTAGATGACAACTCGGTGCATGTTTCCGCCTTGAATGAGCGAGGTCCATTCGTAGCCGATAAAGCTGGTAAAAAGTCCAGGTTCATAAGCTTCTTCCGCGGCCTCGATCTGGCGCTGCCAGACCGAACGGAAGGGCTTTGACCCCGCTTCGACGGCAAGAACCGGAGAGATGACCTCACCACGCGAATATGCATCGATAAGTTCGAGGGCTGCGGCGACGCCTTCGTCGCCGCCATTCGCCACCATGGTGGCAATGCGGTTGCCCTCAGGATCCGACATGATGGCCGGGTCCTGCGCGAAGATCATATCGAAAAGGCCCATGTTGTCGGAATGATCGGCGACCACGAGCCAGTCAAGCGGCCGCGACAACCGTGCCATAAAGCCTGTCGTGGCTTGCACTTCCTGTCCTTTAGCGAAGCGGTAAGCGGCACGCGCGTCGAGTCTGTTGCCGAAAGCGCCGGCATCAAAGGAAGTGGAAGTATGCAGATGGGTGTCACCCCACAAAGGGCGGTCGGGTATGCCGCGTTGGGCGTAAGGAGAATACGACTTGCCGGGGAAAGCCTTGCTGAGGCTGGATCCCTCAGGTGTTGGCTCGAACGGCAGTGCTGCTGTACCGCAGACGCAAAGGGCTGTCGTTATCGAAAGAAGTAATCTCATTGTATCTCCCCACATTCGTTGGGCCTGAAGCGTATCACAGAATGCCTGAAAAAGGTGGAGTGGAACGAAATTTTTTGGAATCTTTCAGCTCGCAACTCGCAACTTTCTTTGAGAGCGGACAAAGGATTTATGGCGCACTCGTTACGGTGGTAAGCCCGAGGATGCGTTTGAGATGAGCGATCTGGGCAAAAACGCGTCGCGCATCGCGACGAGCTCAGCGACTTGGCCGGTGCGCGGATGCGCTTTAAGCATTCTACGACTTTCCGGCTGAACACTGGAAGCACATCCGCGCCACCAATCCTGTCGAAAGTACGTTAGCCAAGGCCTGCCACCGCACGGGTAAAATCAAAGGTTGCCTCAGCTGGAAAGCCAAGCCGCCCCGTCCCCTGCAAGGCAACTTTTTCTTGGTCCAACGTGCAAGCGACCTTTCACGCAGTAGTTCCAATGAGCACTGTCTTCGGATCTCGCTCAGAATCCGGATATGCGCTCAATCACCCAGAATGCAGCCAGACTACCGATGCCGTAGCTTGTCACTCGTTCGAATTGGTCGGCCCGATCCCTGATCGCAGGATAGATATGGCGGGCCGCGAAACCGGCAGCCAGTATCACAAAGATAAAGAGGAGCTGGCCAAGCTCCACCCCGACGTTGAAGGCAAAGAGCGCCAACGGGATGTCCCCTTCGGGCAAGCCGATCTCCCGCAATGCCCCGGCAAAACCGAGACCGTGGATCAGTCCGAAGGCGAAGGAGACCACCCAGGGAAACTGCACGGCGACAGGGTCACGCGCCTCCGGCGGCAAAGCAAGCTCATAAGCGAGGAACACGATCGAGAGAGCGATCACTGCCTCGACCGGCGGCGGGGCAATGTTCACCCAGCCGAGCGTTGCCGCAGCCAGGGTGATGCTGTGGGCGACCGTGAACGCCGTGATTGCCCAGAACAGCTGACCGCGCCTGCGGATCAGAAGCAAAAGCGCAAAGACGAACAGTAAATGATCCAAGCCTTCGAGGATGTGCGTGATCCCTAGCGCGATGTAGCTTGAGAGGATTCCGGCAATGCCGGGCGCCTCGGGCACGGTGAATGAAATGTCGGTTGAGGTGAGGCGGTGCACCTGCGTCTGTCCGGGCTCGAGTTCATAGCGAACGAGCGTCTCTGTCCTGGTCTGGTCGAGGCCGAATATTTCGATCACACCGCCCTCCAGGCCGCCTGGGCAGGTGGTGACCCAGGCTGTCGTCCAGGCGCGTCCATCGAAGGAGGGTGGTGGAGGTGGTTCATGAGAACAGTTCTTTGGAAGGCGCGCCTCGATGGGCATCGGCTTGCCGTTCACGTCCGGTGCGCGCCACGTGACGCGCCATCGGTCCTGCCCCATGGACGCGAGGTTCAAATACCCGGGATCAAGTGCGTGCGCCGAGGTGGCGACCGGCAGGCAAGTGGCCAGAACCGCGAGCAAAACGAGCAGGAGACGGCTCATCGGTTCAGCAGCTCTTCCGCCTTGGGCAGGCTGACGGCATAGCGCTCCAGCAGCGCCTGACCGAAGCTTT
This sequence comes from Roseobacter sp., assembly GCA_050124275.1. GTDB lineage: Bacteria > Pseudomonadota > Alphaproteobacteria > Rhodobacterales > Rhodobacteraceae > Roseobacter. The sequence continues at coordinate 2,698 of JASFFN010000280.1, forward strand.
CACGCATCGCTTCCATCTGGGCTGCGCGCCACGCAGCCTCGACACGGTCGCGAATTTCCGACAGCGGTGGAACAGCAGCCTCTGCCCGGTTGGCGACCCGAACGAAATGCAAGCCGTAGCCGCTCTCAACCGGTCCTTGCCATTGTCCGATTGGCAAGTCCAACAGCACCCTATCAAACCCCTCTCCGAAAGTCCTGTCGATCACCGGTGCGGGTGTCATCGGAAAAGATGCGGGCAGAAGGCTTCCGGGACTCAGAGTTGATGGATCGGCACCGTCTTGCAGTAAAGCGATGATCTCCGCAGCGTTCCGGTCCTGGGGCAGAAATATCTGTTCAAAGGCGATGCGGGCGGGTTGCATGAACCGATCCGGGTTCTCGTCCAGATAAGCCTGGAGCATGGCCTCATCCGGCTTGAGCACCGCGGCACCGGATTCCGCGAGGAAACGCATCTTCTGGTTCAATCGCTGGCGTATCACTGGATCGCCGCGATCCAGGCCGAGCATCAGCGCTTCGCGGACATAAGCCTCTTCCTGCGCCCAGGACTGCATCAGCTTTTCCAGCTCCGGCGCCGACGGCGGACGATTCCAAGTGGCGGCGAAGTTCTGCACCAGGCGGTCCGCCTCGTTCTCGCTCAAGCTGATGGTATCGGGCGCGGACGCAGCCGGTTCGTCCTCGAAAGCCGCGTATCCCGCGAAGATCAGCGCGCCGAGCAGAAAGAAATGGAGAAGCGGCGAGTGGAGAAGCTTGCTTGGTTTCATCGGTCTCTCGGGTATCCATCATGATCCGGGGGTAAATTCCGCGATCGGTATTTTGATTGCAAGTGCTTCCGCAAACCGAGAACACGCCGGCACGGCCCTGAAAGCAAACATGACGCCCCTTGACTTCCTTTACGTTAGCGGCTTGGCGCAGCATTCGGTGTTCCGCAGGGCTGCTCAATTCCGATAAGAATTTCCCGTCCATAAAAAAGGATTGGAACGGCATACCAGTCAGCCCGAAAATTGTCTGATTTTCCGAGGCATAACCCGTTTTAGAACGAAGATACGACCTTGTCAGTCCGGAAAAACCAGCCGTTCACCAGAGATCCATTGACAACACCAGCGAAATTCGAACTTCAAACGCAGTTTTCAAGCAGACTACCGGCGTCTTGGTTTCCCGCGACTCTCTGATCCACCAAACCCACACCTGCTGCCGCGAAAATGCCGAGCGCAGACTTTCGGAGATTTGCGGCGCTGCTCAGGCCCGGTCCGTGTCTGCGCCATCACGCAATGCCGCTACGCGGCTGTCGCAATCGCACTT
>JASFFN010000281.1:0-3987 GCA_050124275.1 Roseobacter sp.
GGCAGCCCCGGCAACTGCGCCGAGCAAAGGCACTGTCTGTGCCGCCAGCTTTTGACCCAGCACCGCCGCGAGCCGCGGCGATACACCGGCAATCACCCTGTGGACAGTAACACCCGTCAAAGTTACACGCGCAGAAATAAACCCAAGGTCGGCGCCATCGTCTTTTTCAAGCGGACCCGCTGCAGAAAAGACCTGCACGCAATCGAACTGGACGTTTTCGGCTGCCGGATCGAACCCGTATTCCCGAGACACACCCTGTATCACGCGCAACAACAGCGTGGTGGTGACCGGTAACTCGGCAAGCGCCGTCGGCAAGCCCCCCGCCCCGCCAACAGCGCCCATTGCAGCGCCAACCGCCGCGTTCAGCCATCCTTTCTGGTCAGGGACAATCGACCGGCTTTGATTCGCCGCCTTCACCGCATGAAGCAACGCGCGGTGCGTCGCCTGCTGAAGACCATCGCGCGCCACGGCCGGCAGGCGGTCCAGCAGGCCTTCCGCCTTGCCGCCAATCATATTCAGCACGTCGACGCCAAACCCGCCGGCGCGCCTGTAACGATCCGCCAGATCATTCAACCGCGCATCGACGTCGGGCACGCCGGTGTTTTCGATCAACTCCATGGCGACCTCCTCAGATAAGAAATGGTCACTGCCGCACCGTTTTCAATCGGCATCCCAGCGCCTGACCTCTCCTCTGACCCCCTCCCAGGCGCCTTCGGTCAAGGCATGCCCCAGCACACGCTCCGGATTGGTCGGGGGCGGCATCAAGACCCCTTCCAGTCTTTCAAACCCGAACCGCGTATAGTAGGGCGCGTCCCCGACAAGCATGACCCGCGCCCAGCCCAGCCCTTTTGCAAGCGCCATCGTTTCGCGGATCAACAGCGCCGCAAGCCCTTCTCCCTGTCGTGTCGGGTGCACGGCGACCGGCCCGAGCAGCAAGGCCTCGTGCTCTTGTATTTTGACCGGCCAATACCGGATCGCCGCAGCCAGTATCCCGTTTTCGTCCCGCGCCACGTGATTCAGCTCGGCGACCGGCGGAAGATCGTCGCGCAAACGGTAGGACGAGAGCGCCTCGCGCCCGGGCGCAAAGCATGAATCGTAAAGCGCTTCCACCTCGAAGGCATCTTGCGGGGTTTCGACCGAGAGTCTGTACAAGGAATACCGCCGCGTCGCACACTTCAGGTTTCAGTTGGCCTGGCCCTAGCACATGCGCTATGTGCCCTGCAAACCGCCAGGAGAAAGATATGTTCTACCGTCCCGCAGACGGCCACGGGCTGCCGCACAATCCGTTCAATGCAATCGTCTCGCCACGTCCCATCGGCTGGATTTCGACGCGGGATGCGTCGGGCCGGAACAATCTCGCACCCTATTCGTTTTTCAATGCCGTGGCCTATGTGCCGCCGCAGGTCATGTTTGCCTCCACCTCCGCGAAGGAAGATCGCGGAGATACAAAGGATTCGGTAGCGAATATTCGAGAAACCGGCGTTTTCTGCGTGAACATCGTCGAATACGCGATGCGCGATGTCATGAACGCCTCTTCGGCAGCACTCCCTGCCGACGTGGATGAATTCGACCATGCAGGCGTTGCGCAAACTCCGTGTTCCGAGATCGACTGTGCACGCGTCAAGAAAGCCCCCGCCGCTCTCGAATGCCGCATGACGCAGATCGTCAAGATCGAGGGCGACCACAACTATGTCGTTTTCGGCGAGGTCGTCGGCGTGCATATCCGCGACGACACACTGGTCAACGGCCGGTTCGACGTCACCACCTTCAACCCGCTGAGCCGGATGGGGTACCGCGACTACACCCGTGTGACCGATGTGTTCGAACTGGCGCGCCCGGACGACTGACGGGTGATGCACGGGACGGCGGGCGGGGCGTCTTGGCGGGAACCGCCAAGAGCGTCGCCCCCGTCAGTGGCCGCCAAGGATCCCCGTGCGCACCTGATAGTTTACCGCCAGCGCGTAATCCGGATCATCGTCGCTGTCCACCATCAGATGCCCCGCCTTCGTCAGTAGCCTGTGGCAGTCCGGGCTGAGGTGCCGGAGTTGCAGGCGCTTGCCCGCGTCTTCGTATTTCGCCGCCACGGCCTCGATGGCCTGCAACGCCGACTGGTCGACAACACGGCTGTCCGCGAAATCAACGATGACCTCGGAAGGGTCGCCCGGCACGTCGAAAAGCTCCGTAAATCCGTCTGAGGAGCCAAAGAACAAGGGCCCCTGCACCTGGTAGACCCGCGCGCCCTCCGGCGTCTTGTATGTCCTGGCGTGAATGCGCCTCGCGTTGTTCCAGGCATAGGCGAGCGCGCTCACGATCACCCCGACCACGACCGCGACCGCAAGATCTTCCAGCACAGTGACCACCGTGACCAGCAGAATGACGAAGGCGTCGGTCAGCGGCACCTTGCGCAATATGAGAAGAGAATTCCACGCGAAGGTGCCGATCACCACCATGAACATCACGCCCACGAGTGCCGCGAGCGGGATCAGTTCGATCACCGGCGCGCCGATCAGAATGAACAGCAGCAGGAAAAGTGCCGCCGCGATTCCCGCAACCCGCGTGCGCCCGCCGGATTTCACGTTGATCATCGACTGTCCGATCATCGCGCAACCGCCCATGCCGCCGAAAAAGCCCGTGACGGTGTTCGCGATACCCTGCGCGATGCACTCCTGAGAGGCCCCGCCGCGCTGGTTGGTCATCTCGCCGACAAGGTTGAGCGTCAGCAGGCTTTCGATGAGCCCGATCGCCGCCAGAATGACCGCATAGGGCAGAATGATTTCCAGCGTGTCGAGGGTGAGCGGGACCATGGGAATGTGGAAGCTTGGCAAGCCTCCCTGAATTGACGCAAGGTCACCGACACGCGGGACTTCCAGTCCGAACAGAATGACCACCGCGGCAACAATCCCGATCCCCGCCAGAGGCGCCGGAACAGCCCGCGTGATCCGCGGCATTACCCAGATGATCGCCATGGTCGCGGCCACAAGCGCCAGCATCAGGTAGAGCGGCACACCGGAAAGCCATTCCCCGCCGCCCATGCCGTGCCCGGTGTTCACCTGCGTTCCGGGAACCTTGAACTGGCCCAGCTGGGCGAGGAAAATAACAATCGCGAGGCCGTTGACGAACCCGAGCATCACCGGATGCGGCACCAGCCGGATGAACTTGCCCCATTGCATGACCCCGGCGAAAAACTGCAAGAGCCCCATCAGAACCACGGTGGCAAAGAGGTATTCGACCCCGTGTTCGGCCACCAGCGCGACCATGACGACTGCCAGCGCGCCCGTCGCGCCCGAGATCATGCCGGGCCGTCCGCCAATCAGCGCCGTGATAAGCCCGACCAGAAAGGCTGCGTAGAGCCCCACCAACGGATGCACGCCCGCGACAAACGCAAAGGCCACGGCCTCGGGAACCAGCGCCAGCGCCACGGTCAGACCGGACAGAAGCTCGATCCGCAACCGGCCGGGCGAGAACGGCTCTCCCGGCATCCACCGCAAATCGGTCATCGCCAGACCGGATGTGAAAGCTCCGAATGCACTGCGTACCATAACTGCTCCTGCCGCTTGTCCGTTGTCACGGGGGCGCCGCCTGTCGGAAACCGTCCCGCAAAGCCCGCTGCCTAGCCTGCGCGCGCCTCGATGACCATGATGCGGAGCGAAACCCCGCCATGCGCGGAGTACATAGCTCAATACACGGGAATTGCACGGTATTCATGCGCATACCGTGCAAAGCTTGGGCATTCCTCTGAAACCCCGACAAAACACTGGCCTCCTCGCGCAAAGCGGGTAGGCTTTGAACAACTGCCCGGAGACCCCATGCCCCTGATCCGCACCCGCGAAGATATCGACGGCCTGCTGGGTGGGCCGACGTCCGCCGAGCAAAAACTCCTCGCCGCCTGTCGCACGGGCGTGCCCTGTGTTCTGGGGGGCGGCCTTCCGCCCGAGGGCAGACCCGATCCGAAGGTCCACATCCGCACCGACGTGCTGCGCTATCTAA
>JASFFN010000282.1:0-3968 GCA_050124275.1 Roseobacter sp.
TTTCGATTTTGCACCAAACTATACGCCGGGTCGTGGCATCGAGCGCATGCGGGTCGGCACGCCCCCGGTCCTGCAAATGGCCGCACTCGAGGCCGCTCTGGATGTCTGGGACGGTGTCGACATGCAGGCCCTGCGCGACGCGTCCATTGCGCTGCAGGAGCAATTCATCGCCGGGATTGAGGCGCGCGTGCCTGATCTCGAACTCGCAAGTCCGCGCGACCCGCACCTGCGTGGCAGTCAGGTGTCTTTCAGGTTTGAGCATGGTTACGCCGTGATGCAGGCGCTCATCCATCTGGACGTCATCGGTGATTTCCGCGCCCCTGACATCATGCGCTTCGGTTTTACGCCGCTGTATCTCGATGCCGCAGATGTCGGCCTTGCCGTGGACCGGATCGAAAAAGTGATGCGCGACAGACTGTGGGATCAGCCTCAGTTCAAGACCCGGCAGCGGGTGACCTGACCGACGCAAGGCCCCGTCAAGCCAAAACATCGGCAATTGTCCGTCAACCCGCGTGGGGGGGCGGCATTCTGAAATTTTTTCCGAGTTGTGCAGACCTTTTACCCCTTTTTAAGTGCCCGCATGCCCTGTGTCATGACGAAGATCGCGGCGGCGACAGTCACGATTGTGGGACCGGTCGGGGTATCCGCGGCGAAGGATATCAACAGCCCGCCCAATGCCGCGAAGGAACCGAGAATCGTGGCCCGGAACGCCATGCCTTCAGGGGTCTGTGCAATCGGTCTCGCTGCCGCCGCGGGAATGATGAGCAAAGCTGCGATAAGCAACGCGCCGACGACTTTTATCGCGACAGCAACCGTCACGGCCAGCGAAAGGGTAAGAATGAATTGCTCTTTTCTGGGATTGAGCCCGGCGGCTTGCGCCATGTCGTTGCTCAGGGTTGTGGTGAGCAGGCGCGACCAGCGCCACAGCAGTAAAGCAAGCACCACCGCCGCGCCGGACCAGATTACAGCCAGATCAAGGCGAGAGACCGCCAGAATGTCGCCGACGAGATAGCCCATGAGATCGACCCGTACGTTGGGCAGGAATGAAACCGACACCAACCCTAGGGCGAGGGCCGAATGAGCAATCACGCCCAGAAGCGCGTCGCTGCCCAGACCGCGCCCGCTCAAGGCGGTCAGCAACACGGAAACGGCAAGCGCGATGAACAGAACGCCCGCAAACACGGATATGCCGAAAGCGAGGGCAAGCGCCACGCCGAGGATTGCCGCATGTGACGTGGCATCGCCGATGTAGGCAAAGCGACGCCATACCACGAAACAGCCCAAGGGGGCCGCGGCGATGGCCACGCCAAGTCCGGCGAGCGCCGCGCGCACCATGAAATCGTCCAGCATTACCCGGCGGCCTCCTCGGCATGATCGCAATCCGCATCATGCCGATGCGTGTGCTCATGCCGGTAGAGGGCGAGCGCGCCCTGGGTGCCGGTCCCGAACAGCGCCCGGTATTCCGGTGCGCTGGCCACGATTTCGGGCGCTCCTTCGCAACAGATGTGGCCGTTGATGCACAACACACGGTCGGAGGCCGCCATCACCACGTGCAGATCGTGGCTGACCATCAGAACCGCGCAGCCCGTTTGTTGCCGGACGGCTTCGATCTGCTGATAAAAGCTTGCCTCGCCCGGCTGGTCGAGGCCCTGTGTCGCCTCGTCAAGGATGAGAATGTCCGGCGTCTCGAGAAGTGCGCGCGCCAGCAGTACGCGTTGAAATTGCCCTCCCGAAAGATCGATCATCTGATGATGCGACAGTGCGGGCACGCCTGCCTGCTCCAGCGCGCTGGCAATTCGCGCCGGCGCTGCGCGTTTTGGCAAATTGAGAAACCGCTCGACTGTCAGGGGCAGGGTGCCATCGATGGCGAGTTTCTGTGGAACGTACCCGATCCGCAGTCCCTTCTTGCGGATTACCTTTCCCTTGGATGGCGCAAGTGCGCCGATCAGTGCCCGCAAAAGGCTCGACTTTCCCGACCCGTTCGGCCCGACAATAGTGACGATCTCCCCGGGTGCCAGTTTGAGATTGACGTCGCGCAGAACCTCACGCCCCGAATAGGCGAGCGCCAGATCTTTGGTTTCGATGAGCGTGGTCATTGAAATCTACTGGCACGCCGGGCACAGGCCCTGCGCTTCGACAACCGTGCGCTCGATCTTGAAGCCGGCCGCACGCGCAGCATCCCAAATGCGTCCCTTGCCAGGTGCTGTATCGGTTTCCGCCACCGAATTGCACTTTTGGCAAATCAGGAACGCCGGCGCGTGGTCGTCACCGGCGTGCGTGCAGGCAATATAGGCATTCAAGGCTTCAATTCTGTGCGCAAATCCGGCCTTTACCAGAAAGTCCAGCGCCCGGTAGGCGACGGGCGGTTGCGCGCCATGGCCGTCCTCGGCCAGTTGCGCAAGAAGATCGTAGGCCCCAACGGCGCGATGTTCCTGCAGCAGAATTTCGAGGGCACGCCGCCGCACCGGCGTAAACTTCAGTCCTTCGGACGTGCAATAGGCCTCGGCACGTTTGAGCGTGCCTGAAATACAGGCAGTATGGTCGTGAGACTGAAAACCATTTGGCGGCATCTTGGGCGTCCGATTTTTTTGCATTGATATGTTATAACATCTTTGTTAGCGGGGCCTGACTTTGAAAGCAAGGAGGTGAGATGCGCGTTTTTTCGATAGCTGTCCTGTTGTGTGCCGCGAGCGGTCTGCGAGCGGAGCCTCCCCGTGTGGCGACTGACATCGCCCCCGTGCACGGATTGGTGGCGCAGGTCATGGAAGGGGTTGGAGTGCCCGATCTCGTGATCCCGCCGGGCGCGTCACCGCATGGGTACGCCATGCGCCCGTCCGAGGCGCGCGCCCTCGCGGATGCCGATATCGTGTTCTGGGTCGGTCCCGCGTTGACGCCATGGTTGCAGGAGCCGATCGAAACACTGGCGAGCGATGCTCAGACGGTTTCCCTCGCGCAGGTCGAAGGCACCATCCAGTTGCCGTTCCGCACCGGGGCGCGTTTTGATGCCCATGCCCACGACCACGACCACGGCCATGGAGGCGACGCCGATCATGCACATGCCAAGGCTGAAGAACATGCGCACGACCACGACGATGGCGCCGAGCATACTGAAGATGCCCACCACCGCGTCCCCGACGTGGCATTCGATTCCCATCTCTGGCTCGATCCGGAAAACGCGAGTTTGTGGCTCGGCATGATCGCCGACGTGCTCGCAGCGCAAGACCCTGAGAATGCTCCGCTTTACCGGGGTAATGCCAAGACAGCGCAGGCGGGTTTGACCACGCTCGCAGCCGATATTTCGGCGCGCACCGCACCTCTGCAGGGAAAGCCGTTCATCGTTTTTCATGATGCCTATCGCTATTACGAGGCCCGTTTTGGCGTCGAGGCCGTCGCCTCGGTTACGCTGTCCGACGACAGCGCGGCGAGCGCCGCGCGTCTGGCGACGGTCCGCGAAGTCATTGCCGAAACCGGCGCGCAATGCGCGCTGGCTGAACCACGCGCCAACACGGGGTTGATCGACGCCGTGTCCGAAAGCGCGGGTATTCGCATTGGCACGGTCGATGCGGTGGGTTTCGATCTGCCGTTGGGGCCCGGGTATTACGCGGCATTGATGCGTCAGATCACCGACGGTTTGACGGAATGTCTGTCGCCGAACAGCTGACGGGTCGCCTGACCGGTAAAAGTCGGCCCCGCGGAGTACGCGGGGCCGATTACCTACTTAAATTACTTGTTAAAAAACATCAGACAGCGATCTTGCCGCCGCTTTGACTGGTCACGACGACGACCGAGGGCCGGGGGGAGAGGCGGGTCGCAGTCGCGCTAGCGGAGTTTGCTGATGAGCATGGGCTGTAAGGAAAACTTGATGCGATCATCATGTCCTTACGTCTTGAGGCGCATAGAGGCCTCCGGATTGCCGGGCTTGCGTCGGCCTGAAGTCTTGCCAGACAAAGTCCGCCGGCAGCCATCCG
>JASFFN010000283.1:0-3956 GCA_050124275.1 Roseobacter sp.
AGGCACCGGCGAGCCAGATGGATCGGCTCACCGCTTACCGCCGGGAGACCGCCTTTTCGCCGGACATATTGATGAAAGACGCGACGCTCAAAACAGATCGACACGCGGGCGAATGGCGCGCGCATCTTGTCCGTGCCGCTCAGGGAGCAGGGGCCGCCGGGCGCGGCGTGGGACAGGTTGTCCGTTTTCTCGCGGAGATCGCCGTCAGCCGGACACCATGGGAGCATCACTTGCGCCGGCTCCTTGCGAAAGCTGCGTGTCAGGATCCGCGGCGCAGTTACCGCAGGCCCCGATCCAAATGGATCGCCGCGGACGCGGAAGCCCGCCGCAACAATGATCCCTGCCCCGTCTTTGAACCCGCCGAACTGCGCAACACGTTGCGCCCGCAGCTTGTCATCGGGATAGATGCGTCAAGTTCGATCTCGACGGATATCCTCTCTGTGTTTGCCGCGGAAGTCATCGGTATCACGCGGAAAAGTAACGCCGAAACGCATGTGCTGGTTTTCGACGACGAGGTTTTCGCACATCGCAGGATCGAACCGCCAAACGCCCGCCAGGCCTTCGAGAACCTGCCGTTCAGGCGGGATGGCGGCACCTCTTTCATTGACGTGCTGGCGAAAGCGGACGCGCTGGCCCCTTCGCTCATCGTCGTTATGACGGATCTGGCAGGATCATTCGGTCAACAGCCGTCAGCACCGGTTCTCTGGGCAACGACCGCGCCGCCCGATACACGTCCGCCTTTCGGCGAGGTGCTGGATCTGAGCCGTTGACGCCTGTGATTTGACCGCTTCGGCTTTACCTGAGAGACTTGCACCGAAACTGCTCAGGAGCATTCATGCGTCGGTTCTGTCTAGCAATGGGTCTTGCTCTCACAAATCCGGCCGGTGCGGAAGAACTTACCTCCGGCGGAATGCTTTTCATGCTGCATTGCGCCGCCTGCCACGGTGAGGACGGCCGCGGCAACGGCAGCGTGGCCCCTGCCCTGAAAACAGCGCCATCCGATCTGACCAGGCTTGCCGAGGCCAACGCGGGTGTTTTTCCGGCCGCCAAGGTCATCGCGCAGATCGACGGACGAGACGCGCTTGTCGCACATGGTGGCACGATGCCCGTATACGGCTGGTTTTTCGAGGGGCCCGAGGCTTCTGTCGCCTTGCCGGACGGTTCAACCATAAAGACGACAGAGGCCATAAAAGAGATCGTCTCGTGGCTGCAGTCGCTGCAGGGGTCTTGAAGAGCGCGCCTCTCATTGCTCACGAGCGCGAAATACCCCGATGATGCGCCGGACCTGACCGGTATCATCCTGACGGGCCAGACCGAATGACTCTACCGGGACAGTTTTACCCTCTGCATTGACAATTCGCAGCTTGAAATGGAATTCGCCGCCATTCTTGAGCACCCGCGACACCTCCTCGCGGGCTTTTTCCCGGTCATCGGGATGGTAAAAGTCAAGCCCGTCTTCCAGTTTGGGCTGATAGGTGGCGGGATCCTTGGCGTGGATCCGGTAGACCTCCTCGGACCAGAAAACGGTCTCGTCCTCGACGTCAACGGACCAGTAGCCGACCCTTGCCAGTTCCTGCAGCAACACCAGTTGCGCGAGAGCGTCCTCGGCCTTGTCGCGCGTTGCGACAACGTCGGATATGTCCTGCCCGATGGTATAGACGGAGGGTTCATCGGTCGTGGGATTCTGAAACAGGAAATTCTCTGAATTCAGCCAGATTTGTTTTTCATCCGCCATGGACTTCAGCGGAAGAATATCCTGCAGATGCCCATCTTTCGATTTCGCCAGCTTCGCGTCGCGCGCACGCGTCGCATGCGCGATCTCTTCGGATGCGAGTTGGAAAAAGTTTCTGCCTTCGGCCTTTCGCCTCGTTGTATTGAGAAAACGCGCCGACTTTTCGCTGATACGTAAAATGGTCCCGTCCATGGTACGGTTCAGCATGAAAATTTCGCCATGATCGAGGATCAGGTCCAGTTCCTGCGCCAGACCGGGAAACTCGGACACGACGATTGTCACGCCCTTCATCTGCCCGCGCATGTCGAAAAACGGCGAACAGGTGAGTTTGAACCGCGACCCGCGTGAGTTGAACTCCTTTTGGATTGGCTCCCCGAGCTTGAGGGTCTCATTGCAGATCGGCGCAAGCGATGGAAAATTTTCCGGCAGAACGCACTGGCTTATGTGCGGGTTCGACACCGGCCTCGCAAGGTTGAACATGTCAGCGGCGGCATTGGTCGCCTGCGATATCTGCAATGCCGTATCAAGAACCATGATCGACAGAGGCGCCGTTTCGAGAACGGACATCAGTTCCCCCGTCCGGCCACTGAGCTCCGCTGCCGTGACCTGCAATTCCTCGTTGACCGTGATGAGTTCCTCATTCGTGGATTGCAGTTCTTCGTTGGACGTTTCCAGCTCTTCGTTCGTGGCCTGCAATTCTTCGTTTGTGGATTGCAGCTCCTCGTTCAGGGATTGCAACTCTTCGTTCGAGGTCTCCAGCTCCTCGATTGTCTGCTGAAGCGCTTCCCGTGTTGTTGCCACCTCATCTTCGAGCAACCGGATGCGATCCGTTTTCAGCACGTCATCCGACGGGCTCTTCTGGGCTTCCTTTTCCCTGGCGCGGTCGATTCGCACTTCGCTGAAAACCACGAGGGCGGCACTTTCGTTTATGTCACGGGCCACGATCGGATAGACATCGAGCCGGATTTCCGAGTCTTCCCCCTCTGCAAGCAAATGCCGGACACCCGTGCGATGCTCCCTGTGCTTGAGTGCCAGCGTGACCAGACTTCGCGCCTCCTCCCGGAAGGGGCGGCGCAAAAGATCTATGTGCATTTTCAGATTGCTGGTTTCACTCATCTCGATGAATGGGCTGACATCGCCGTAGACACGCACAATCGAATATTCATCGGTCACAAGAATCGAGTTCTTACCCAAAGCCAACGCCAGTGCTTCGAACATTTGCCGGTCCGTTGACTGCCCCTCGGCGCGCGCCACGGGCATCTGCGTGACGTTGCGCGATTTTGGCAGGCTGCGGGCGCTGTTGAACAGGGCATGCTCGGACCGACGAATGGAGCGGCGCCGGTAGATATGCGCTGAACTGGTGTCCTGAATGAACATCTCATCCGAACCGGCGACGGTTTCCGCCGTGCCGAGAAACATCAGTGAATTTTCCGTCATGGCGTAGTGGAACCGTGACATGACCTTGTGCTGCAGAGCATTACCGAAATAAATCAGTAAGTTACGGCAACACAGCAGATTGACCTTCTGAAATGGCGGATCCTGGCAGACATTGTGATCCGAGAAGAGAATCGCCGATCGCAGCGAGTCGATCACACGAATGCTGTCGTTCTGCTGAATGAAATACCGGTCGGCCAGATCCTTCGGAATATCATTCAAAGCCGAGAACCCGTAGACGCCCTTGCGGGCTACATCGAGTGCTTCCTTGTCGATGTCGGTTGCGAAAATCTGCACGTGATCCTTGAGTTGCACAGTTGGTCCCCCCAGGGCCTCGGCCAAGAGTATGGCGATCGAGTAGGCCTCTTCTCCGGTTGCGCAGCCGGCGATCCATACTCGCAGCGGCGCGTTGCCGTGGTTGCTCAGGAGCCCCGGAAGCAGCTCCTTCAGGTGCTCAAACTCCGACCGGTCGCGAAAAAAGCGGGTAACTGAGATCAGCAAGTCCTTGAAAAGCGCGTCGACGGCATTCGGGTTCACTCTGCAGAACTGCGTAAATTCCTCGTGCGAGTCGATGCCGAGCGCGAGCATGCGCCGCTCGATTCTTCTGTTGATGGTTGTCTGCTTGTATTCACGAAAATCGACGCGTGTGCGGGCGAGCAGGATCTGCAACAGGTCCGAATTCGGGCCAGTGTCCGAAGCGCCTTGCCGAAAGGCATCGAAATCGTGATCCGAGGTCAGAATTTTTTGCAGATGGGTGCCGATCTCGAAGGGTCGCAAAACGAGATCAACG
>JASFFN010000284.1:0-3944 GCA_050124275.1 Roseobacter sp.
CTTGCAGTGTCGCTTACCTTTGGCGGACGCCAGGAAGTGGGGACGGGGTTTGGTGTGCCGCTCATTCTGCGCTATGTTCTGCAGATGTGTTCGAATACCACCGAGGCTTCGGCAGTTCTGAGACGCGTGCCATGCCACATGAGCTACAACGTCACCCTGCTCGATGCGCGCCGCCGCTTCGCGACGGCCTATCTGAGCCCCGACCGCGAGCCGGTCATGACGCATGCGGCCGTGGCGACCAATCATCAGGAGCGCGTGGAATGGACGAGCCATGCACGGTTTACCGCAACAGTCGAGCGTGAGCGTTTCTTGCTGCAGCGACTGACGTTGCATCCCGAGACGCAATCGAAGTTCATTGGCGCCTTTCTCAGGCCGCCCTTGTACTCGACGGCCTTTTCGTCTGGTTTCGGCACGCTTTACACCGCCGCCTACAGGCCGAAGGAAGGCAGGCTCGACATCCATTGGCCAGATCGTGCCTGGACGAAGAGCTTCAAGGATTTTCAGGAGGATTCAGTCCGCGTTGTCTATCCGGACTTCGCCAGCCTCGTTTAGTCTTCAAATCGAACCAGAAACCGATTTTTGGGGGGTAACGTGCAGTTAAACCAGTATAATCTGCGGTATGCCAAAGGCAGAAACGGCCACGAAGGCGCGCGGCTTCCACCCCTGACAAAAAGTCGCCAGGTGGGCCTTTGGAATCGATAAAAAAAATGCTTAACCGTCTTGCGAAAGACGCCGCAAGTATCAGATGCTGTGTCAGTTGAGTCTGCGCTTGTGGAGTTACGCTTGATTAAGAAGGATGCAGCGAATGCGCTATGAACGACCCGAAACGATCGCCGATGCAACCGCACTTCTGGCCGGCGCAAAGGACGGCGCATTTGTTCTGGCGGGCGGTACCGACCTGCTGGTCAAAATGCAAAACGATGACTTCGAGGCCAACCTTGTCGTCGACATCAAGTCGATTGATGGAATGTGCGATATCGTCGAGACTGCGGACGGCTTCACAATCGGCGCGACGGTCCCCTGTGCGGCGCTTTCAGAGAATGCCGCATTGTCGGCGGCCTGGCCGGGGGTGGTGGAGGCCGCGAACCTCATCGGGTCCACCCAGATTCAGGGGCGCTGCACGATGGCGGGTAACCTGTGCAATGCGTCGCCCGCAGCGGACAGTGTGCCGGCGCTCGTGGCCGCCGACGCGCAGGTGCTTATTGCCGGACCGGATGGGGTGCGCAGCGCGAGCGTCATCGATGTCCCGACCGGACCCGGGCGCACGTCATTGCAAAAGGGCGAAATAATTCAGGCGGTTGTGCTTAAGAAACCTCAACCACATTCGGGTGACGCCTATCTGCGGTTCATTCCGCGGACGGAAATGGACATTGCCGTTGTCGGCGTCGGTGTGCATCTGGTGCTAGGGGATGGGGGCGCTATCGAGTCTGCGCGCATCGCGCTTGGCGCGGTCGGGCCCAAGGTCGTTCTTGCGGAAAAGGCGGCAAAGGAAATCGTCGGTACCCGGCTGGAAGACAGTGCGCTCGCCGCCATGGCGGCCGCCTGTTCGGCGGCGAGCAGCCCGATTGACGACAAACGGGGTACGGTGGACTTCAGAAAACAGGTTGCGGGTGTTCTTGCGCGCCGCGCAGCGCGCATCGCCTATGACCGGGCAGGAGGAAAGTAATGTCTTCGATAGCAGTATCGACCACCATCAATGGCGATGACGTGGAATTTTTGTGCCAGCCCGATGAAACCTTGCTGGATGTACTGCGGAACAGGCTTGGCCTGCTCGGCGCCAAGGAGGGATGCGGCACGGGCGATTGCGGTGCCTGCAGTACGATCATGGATGGGCGTGTCGTGTGCTCCTGTCTTGTACTGGGAGCCGAAGCCGAAGGGCGCACCATCGAGACCATCGAAGGCATGGCGAACGGCAGTGCCTTGCATCCGCTGCAGGCCAAATTCATCGAGCATGCTGCCTTGCAATGTGGCATTTGCACCCCTGGGTTCCTGATGGCGGCAAAGGCGCTGCTGGACGTGAACCCGGACCCGACGGAAGAAGAAATCAGGTACTGGCTCGCCGGCAATCTCTGCCGGTGCACCGGCTACGACAAGATCGTGCGCGCGGTTCAGGACGCCGCACTTGAAATGAGGGGAGAAAGCGCATGAGCTTCGATGCGGCCTACCACAATCAGAAATTCAAATCCGTCGGCACGCGCCCGCTGCGCCCGGACGGCGTGGACAAAGTTACGGGGCGCGCCCGCTATGGCGCTGATTTCAACATGCCGGGCCAACTGGTTGCGCGGGTTCTGCGCAGTCCGCATGCTCACGCCCGTATCCTGCGGATCGACACCTCGCGGGCGGCAGCGCTCAAGGGCGTCAAGGCGGTCATCACGGCGGAGGACCTGCCGGATCTGAGCAACGGAAAAGAGTCCCTGTTCGCGATTCTCGACAACTGCATGGCGCGTACAAAGGCGCTCTATGATGGGCATGCGGTCGCCGCAGTCGCCGCGATAGACGAAAAGACCGCCCGTGCCGCGCTCAAACTGATCGACGTGGACTACGAGGTCCTCCCGCATGTGGTCGACGTCGACGAGGCGATCAGGCCCGACGCGCCGCTTCTGAATGACAGCGTGTTCACGGGCGGTGTCGATCCCAAACCCGACACGCCATCGAATGTGGCGAACCGGTCGGAGTTCGGCCATGGCGACGTCGACGCCGGGTTTGCGGCAGCCGATGTCATTGTCGAGCGCAGCTACAAGACGGAACAGACGCACCAGGGATACATTGAGCCGCACGCCTGCGTGGCGAGTTGCAATCCGGATGGTACGGCTGACATGTGGGTCTGCACGCAGGGCCACTTTGTCTATCGCCAGACTTGCGCGGACCTTCTCGGTTTGGATGTTTCCAAGCTTCGCGTCACATCCTCGGAAATCGGCGGCGGGTTTGGCGGAAAGACCCATGTCTGGGCGGAACCGGTTGCATTGGCACTTTCCCGCAAAGCCGGGCGGCCCGTCAAACTCGTCATGTCCCGCGAAGAGGTGTTCCGCGCCTCCGGCCCGACCAGCGCGACGTCCATCGACGTCAAGATCGGTGCGCGCAAGGATGGCAAGATCACCGCGGCAACCGCGACACTGCGATACACGAACGGCCCTTATGCCGACATGTGGGCGGAGCTTGGCGCCATGACGTCCTTTGCCTGCTACGACCTTGAAAACGTCAAGACCGTCGGCTTCGAGGTTCTGGTGAACCGGCCAAAGGTTGCCGCCTATCGCGCGCCTTCTGCCCCGATGGCCGCTTTTGCCGTGGAAAGTGCGATGGACGAACTGGCGCACAAGATTGGTATGGATGCGGTCGAGTTCCGCATCAAGAACGCCGCGAGCGAGGGCACAAAGTCGTCCTACGGTCCGGTCTACGGGCCTATCGGTATCGGACCCACCTTGGAGGCCGCACGGTCGCACCCGCACATGAGTGCGCCTCTGGGCAAGAACCAGGGCAGGGGCATGGCATGCGGTTTCTGGTTCAACTTCGGCGGCCAGACCTGCACCGATCTGAACATCAACGCCGATGGAACGGTCACGCTGGCCGTCGGCACGGTCGATGTCGGCGGGTCGCGCGCATCGCTCTCACTGGTCGCGGCCGAGGAACTGGGTATCGATTATCAGGACGTCAAAGCCGTTATCGCCGACACGGCCACGCTTGGCTACAACGACATGACGGATGGCAGCCGGGGCACGTTTTCGTCCTCCATGGCCACGATCTCGGCGGCCCGGAACGCCATCAGTGTCATGCGCCAGCGCGCCGCCACAATGTGGGATATTCCCGTCGAGGATGTATACTGGGAAGACGGGCACGCCAAGGCGATGGGCAGCAAGTACGGCAATCTGGCGCCGCTCTCCGTCAAGGATATCGCGGCGGAAGCCGGGAACACCGGCGGGCCGATCGCAGGCCACAGTGAACTGGTC
>JASFFN010000285.1:0-3941 GCA_050124275.1 Roseobacter sp.
CGCCAACGCTGATGTGGCGCGCGCGCAACTGGTGCGCACGCCGGCCAAGGTTGTCTTCACGTCGCGGGCGGATGAATTGCAGGATCTGACCGGTGCGCCGCGGCTCGTCCGGTTCGCGGATGAAACCGACAAGGACACCGTCTGCGAATTCTCCGATCTGGTTCAGGCCGCCCCCGATCCGGAGGCGGAAGACATGACACCCGCCGATCTGCAGCCGACGGATCTGTGCCTGGTTTCCCTGACGAGCGGGACAACGGGACATCCGAAGGCTGTCCTGCTGTCACATCATGCGGTCTGGTGGGGCTGTGACCGTGCTCTTCGCAAGGCTGCGTTCTCGGATCAGGATGTTTTCTGTTCCGCAACCGATTTCATCGGCGACTGCTCGACCTACATGATGACGGGCGTGCCATTGGCCGCGCGGGCCAGGGTTGTGATCCCGCGCGCCGCCGCGTGCACCTCCCCGCTGGAATTCATCGAGGATTGCATGGCCTGCAACGTCAATTGCGCGCTCATCGTTCCGGCGGCGTTACGCGCGGTTCTGGCGGCGGGCGACAGGGTCTCTGGCCCGTTTCTCGCGTCGCTGAAATACCTGATATCGGCTTCGGCCCCTTTTGGCGAACCGCTGGCGCAGGCGTTCCGGGCGGTCTCGCAGGCTGAAATCATCGAGTATCTCGGCAGTCGCGAATACGGCGGCTCGTTGTCGGCCCGCACCCTTGGCACCGGGGTGATCAGTGCCGGGGGCGGGTTCGAGAACGAGACCTTGCTGCGCATCGTCGACGAGGCAGGCCGCCCGAGCGCCATTGGCGAAACCGGCAGGCTGCTCGTGGTGTCGCTGGGCATGATGGACGGCTACGGTCTGCCCGAAGGCCGGGCGCCAAGTGCCTATCATGACGCCAGGGCCCCCCAGCCCGGCTACGGCCTGTGGTACGATACCAATGATCTTGCGAGCTATACCGCGTCCGGCGGTATCCGGATAGAGGGGCGCAACTCGGACATGATGAAATCTCCCGACGGTCAGCTCGTGATGCCGATCGAGATCGAAAACATCCTGCACGGGGACGACCGGGTCCGGGAAGCCTGCGTATTTTCTTTGAAGGATGCGAATGGTCTGGAATATATTGCAGGTGCCGTTATTCCGAAAGAACCACAGCCTGAAGACGCGCTGGAGTACGCGCTCAGGCAGAAGGTTCTGGAGGCGCTGGGGCACCTGAAAACGCCTCGTGCCCTGATGATCACCGATGCCTTTCCAAGGGCGGCGCAAAACAAACCAGATAAAACCGCATTGAAGTCCCTATTTGCAAGTAACGTGAACATGGCTGGTGCATAGACAGATGTCGCGTGAAGGGCGTTCGGAAATGAAGGCCTGTAGTTATTGGAGTAAAGTAAAGTGACCGAGAGCAATACAGTACCGCTGTCTCTGTCTGCCCAGACGTCGTCATCCATCTGGATCGACGACTGTATGAACCGCGCAGATCCCCGCAAGCCGTTCATCATCGTCGACGGCAAGCCGTTTTCCTATGGCGCCTTCGCGACCCGTGTCCGGAAGCTGACGCGGGTTGTCGCAGAGCTGTGCGACGACACCCGCGGCATGGCCATCCTGACGCGGTCCGCCACGGAAATGGCCTGCCTTTTCGTGGCGGCCCTGCGCGCGGGCGTGCCGGTCATCAACGTAAACCCCGACCAGACCCCGTCCGAGCGCGCGCATGCGATGCGTGCCAGCGGCATTTCGCATGTCTTCGTGGATCCCGAGCTCGACGAGGGCATCGTGCTGCCGGACAAGGTCACCAAGACGGTGATCGAGGACACGGTCCCCCGCAAAAGCGGGCTCGTGGGCAAGCTGCTGGGAAACAAAAGTGCCGCCGCGCCCGAACCGGAATACGCCAGGCGCATCGCGGAAGCCGCACCGGTGGAGCAGGTGACCGCCTTTGATCCGAACCGCACAGCCATACTGCTGATGTCTTCAGGCACCACAAGCGAGCCCAAGATCGTGGAACTGAGCCATGGCAACGTGCTGGCACAGCTGAAGATCTTTCTGGAAGTATACGGGTTCACGGCGGAGACACGGCTGCTCAATCCGCTTCCGGTGCATTTCACCGATGGTATTTTTCACGGCCCCCTGCATGTGCTTTATGCCGGGGCCACGCTTTACCGCCCGTCGTCGTTCAAATTCGAGGAACTGGACGAGCTTCTGCTGTCGATCTATCGCGACCGGATCACCCATTTCTTCATCGTACCGACCATTCTGGCCCTGATAAATGCCCTGCCGGACAGCTTCGATGACGCGTTCGAGACGCCGGATTTCAAGATGATCCGCACGGCGGGTGACAGGCTGTCCGTTCCCCTGTGGGAGGCCTTCGAAAAACGCTTTTCCGTCAAGGTCAGTGACGAATACGGCCTCTCGGAGACAAGCTGTGCCGCCACCTACTGCGTGCCAGAAGCGGGCACCTACAAGCGCGGCACCATCGGCAAGCCGGTGGGCTGCACGGTGCGGATCGTGACCGCCGAGGGCGAGGACGTCGCCCCGGGGGATATCGGCGAGCTGCTGATCCGGGGGGAGACGATCGCCAAAGGGTATCGCAACAATCCCGAACTCACGCAGAAGGCTTTCAGGGACGGCTGGTTGCGGTCGGGTGATCTGGCCAGGATGGATGACGACGGTTTTCTTGTCATCACGGGGCGGGCCAGCGGCATCATCATTTCCGGCGGCATCAATATCAATCCGGCGGATGTCTCCGATGTCCTGTTGCAGCATCCCGATGTGGCCGATGCGGCAGCCTTTGGCGTCGAAGACCCCACCCTGGGCGAAAAGGTCGTCGCCGCTGTCGCGTTCCGGCCTGCGGAAGCGGGCGACAAGAGCGGGCTTGTCGAGTTCTGCAAGGCGCGCCTGGCGCCGCACAAGATACCGCGTGACATCATGGTCCTGGAGGAAATCCCCAGAACCCTGTCCGGCAAACCCCTCATCCGCAAACTGCGCGAGACATTCGTCGCCGGGCAGACCGGCGGTCCGGAAAGCGGTAAGGATCTTGCAGAGGGGGTCATTTTGCTCGCATCCGAGGTCTTCAACTGCAATGCAGACGATCTGAGCCTGGCCTCGGCGCCGAAATCGACCGCCGGATGGGACAGCTTTGCGCATGTTCAGCTCGTTCTGGAAGCAGAGAGGCGCTACGGCGTGACGATACCGCCCCGCGAGTTTCTGAACATCCGGACGCTGAAGGACCTTGTCCAGGTGTTGGAGAAGCAGAATGGCACGCCCGGAAGCTGACCCGCAAGGCCAAAGCCCCTTTGAAAAGCACGCGGAGCCCGCCCCGGTTCTGGCCTGGTGTATCGCCCTGGGCATCTTGTGTGCTTTTGCAGGGCCGGTCCTGCTTTACTTCCTGATCTTCTGACACCGGGCAGAGGGCATGGAATTCATATCCCTGACATGGTTTGCCTGGATGTGGGGCACGGTCACGCTGTACTGGCTGGTTCCGCACAGCGCGCGGTCGGTCGTACTGATCGGGGTCTCCGCCCTGTTTCTGCTCTCCGTCTCGCCGCTGTCGCTGGTGTTGTTGTGCGGATTTACCCTGATCTGTCATTTTGCGGGCAACCGCCCCGCCATTCCCGCGAGGCTGCTCGGGATGGCTGTCGGGATCATGGTCCTGACGCTGTTCTGGTTCAAGCTGGGCATCACGGCCGACAGCCAGACGCTGATGGAGACGGTCCTGATCCCGCTCGGGCTGAGTTACTACACGTTCCGGTGCATCCACTTCCTGATGGAACGCTTCACGGGCCGGATCCGGGCCTGCACGTTCAGGGAACTCGTCGCCTACCTCTTCTTTCTGCCGACCTTTGTCGTTGGCCCGATCCACCGCGCCGATGATTTTCTGAAGGACATGCGGCGGCAGCGTTTCGATACCGCGTTACTCTCCGAAGGGGCGGAGCGTATTCTTTACGGCTACGTC
>JASFFN010000286.1:0-3941 GCA_050124275.1 Roseobacter sp.
CCGTGGCGCTCGTGATCGCCCAGCTCGAGGCCGAGGGCAAGATCGACATGAACAAGCAGGTCGTCGAGTACCTCCCTGAATTCGCCAGGACGAATTGGGACGGCATCACGATGATCGACGCCGCGAACATGGCGACCGGGCTGCAACTCGAAGATACGCTCGAGGCCATCGTCGACCCAAGCTCGATCATCGTTCGGTTCTTCAGTGCCGAATTCGGCGCGCCCAACCCCGCGACGGGCCAGGTCGACGACTGGCTTGATATCCTGAAGACCGCAGAGAAGATTGAGGGCGAGGAACCCGGCTACCAGTTCCGGTATTCCTCGGCCGTGACGCAGGTCTTCGTGAAGATCGCTGAGAGCATCGAGAACAAGAGCTGGGCCCAGATCTTCGAAGAACGGGTAACCCGCCGACCGAGATCAAGGAATTGCCGGTAAATCGTAAGCGTCCGTTGAACCTGACCTTACGTGGCTGTGGGGAGTGATCTAAGTGTCCACCATCGATAGTGGACACTGTGGGGCACTCTATGAGCAGGGGGAAGAAGCGGTTTTGGTCGGATGAAGAGAAGCGGGAGATTTGTGCGCAGGCGACAAAGCGCGGGATGTCGGTGGCGCAGGTCGCGCGGCGGTATGCGGTCAATGCGACCCTTATTTTCAAATGGCTGAAGGACCCGCGCTTTGCGCCAGAGGCTGATGCGGCCGATCAGGGAGCGACGTTTCTACCGGTTGAGATTGAGGCCGACATTGTTCGCGAGACCTCCGCGGTAGACCTGTCGCCAGTGCCGCCTCCATCTTCACCTCTTTCAGCGAGCCGGGTCGATATCACCCTGTCAGATGGTCGCCGCATCCTGATTGAAGGGCCAACGGTTTTGGCTGCCGTGGTCAGTCTGGTGCAAGGGCTGGCGATTTGATCCCCGTCCCAAGCAACACGCGCATCTGGCTGTCGGCGGGTGTCACCGACATGCGGCGCGGGTTCAACACGCTCGCTGCGCAGGCCGAGAAGGTTCTGGAGCTCGATACCTATTCCGGCCATCTGTTTGTATTCCGGGGGCGGCGTGGCGATCTTTTAAAGATCATATGGTGGGATCAGCAAGGGGCGTGCCTGTTCAGCAAGCGCCTTGAGAAGGGCCGGTTCGTGTGGCCTGCTGCAAAGGACGGCAAGGTCAGTGTGACGGCTGCTCAGCTGTCGATGTTGCTGGAAGGGATCGACTGGCGCATGCCGCAAAAGACCTGGCGCCCGCTGAAGGTCGGGTAGATCAATAAAACCAAGGCTTTGCGCGCTTTCGGGATTCACGTTTTGTCCGTGATCCGGTATAGGTTCGCCAATGCTGAAAGACCTTCATATCACGCCCGACGACCCCGCCGAGCTGCGGGTTGTGAATCGGCTTCTGGCGGACGAGGTCAAGGCACTGAGCCTGAAGGTGGAGCAACTTCAGCACCAGTTGCATGGGCACGACCGGCATCGCTTCGGATCAAAGTCGGAGAACCTGGATCAACTCAATCTGACCTTTGAGGAAGATGAAGAGATCGCCGAGGCGGCGGAAAAACAAACCAAGCCTGCGTCGTCTGCTGGCAAAGACAAGTCACCGCGCCAGCACAGCCGCAAACCGCTGCCGGATCATCTCGACAGGCATGATGAGGTGCTCTCTCCGGGCGAGGACTGCGCGCGCTGCGGCGGCAAAGGGTGAACATCCCGAGAGCCACTTATCTGGCTACAAAGGCTGGGTCCATGCGGACGGGTATTCCGGATTCAACGGCCTTTTTGGCGACGACAAGGCGGATGAGATGGCTTGCATGGCCCATGTGCGCCGCAAGTTTGTGGACGTCTTCGCTTCTCAAGGCAATGCCATCGCTGAAGAGGCAATCCGCCGGATCGCGGCACTTTATGCGGTCGAGAAAGACGCGCGGGGCAAATCATCTGAAGAGCGTGTCGCACGCCGGATCGCAACAGCCAAACCGATCTTCGATGATTTGGAAGCCTGGCTGCATGCACAGTTGCCTAAAATCTCCGGGAAGTCGCCACTGGCGCAGGCGATCCGCTACGCCCTTGGCCGGATGCCAAAGGCGCGGCCATACCTTGAGCATGGCCATCTGGAATTGGATAACAACACGGCAGAACGCGCCGTCAAACCCGTGGCCATAGGGCGGAAAAACTGGATGTTCGCGGGCTCCGAGGGTGGCGGCAAAGCCATGGCCATCGCCTATACCTTGATCGAAACCGCCAAACTCAACAACGTCGATCCACAAGCATGGCTCACTTGGGTCCTCGGCCAAATTGCTGACCACAAAATCACACGGCTCGACGAGCTCCTGCCCTGGCGTTACGCTGCTCAAGCGGCGTAACAGGCCATGCCATGGCTCAACAGGGCGGGTTCAACGGACGGGCACGGACTTCCTCCGCTTCAGCGAGAATCGCCCTCATGACCGCGACCGCCTGGTCACAAAGCGGTACGATTATCGAGGCGGTAGGATCACTAAGTCTTGCGCTCATTCGCCCGAATCGAAGTGCGGACATTGGCGCAGCGTGCGGCGAATCGCAGGAACGAGCCCACTGCCGACTATGCTGAATAAAGCTGAAACCGACGCGATAGGCGGTTTGCGGACATCGCTTTTGAAAGAGGCAACCGACAGCGATCTCTGCTGGGCCTCCGCATCGCTGCAATGCAGCTTCACCAAACCGGCCGTTGGCGCGCTGTGCCGCGCAATGGGCAAGGCGAATGACTGAGTCGCAGACAAACCCGTTATTGCCAATTCACCAGTGGCGTCCAAATCCATCTGAGATTAAGCAAGAGTCGATGAAGGCGATTCAGAACCGCTAAGCACATTTGGAGTATTTTGTGTTAAAGATAAAAATTCTTCTGCCTATGCTGCTTTTGTGTGTTGTCGCGTGCTCTCGCGCGCCAGAAATTGTGGGCATCGATAACCCCAATACTCCCACAAACTCGGTTTTCGAAGCCACAAAACATAAGGTATTTATCGCAACCACACGCGAAGACTCGGAAGTCGTCGGTGCTTTATTCTCCGAACTACGAGCAGATGAATTGGGCTTGGCCTCAGTCGAGGTCTCAGTTCCACCAACCCACGTAGCCGGCGCTTTGGAAAGACCAAAGTTTCTGCCACCTGATCCACGAACTGAATTCGCGATCATTGACCCCGCAATATACCAATCCAAAAATGCGTTTTTGGCGTCACTGAACAGGGAACTCCGATCTCGCCCTCCTGCGGAGCGGGAAGTGCTCTTATTTGTGCACGGGTACAACATGACAACCAGTGATGCGATTTTGCAGGTGGGGCAATTCGTCGAAGACAGCGGCTTTCAGGGGGTGCCGGTACTTTTTACCTGGGCTTCGGCAGGTCGGCTTTCCAGATATGTTTACGACCTCAACAGCGCTCTTGTCGCACGGCCTCTTTTGATCGATGCAGCAGAGATAATCACGCAATCCATCGCGACGAAGTATCATGTTTTTGCCCATTCTATGGGAGGTTTTTTGACGATGGAAGCGATTGTTGACGCCGCTCAGAAACGTCAGTTCAACAGAACGGGTCGCCTGCAAAACGTGGTACTGGCTTCGCCTGACATAGATATGGACTTGTTTCGATCTCAGATGAGAGAGATTGACACCACTTTCGATCGGTTCTTCATACTGCTGTCCAAGGATGACTCCGCTTTGCGCGTGTCACGCCGGATTGCGGGCGGCATCCCGCGCGTGGGAGCTGCAGACGCAGAAGAACTCAGCGCGCTTGGTGTTACTGCGATCGACCTGTCGCAAGTCCAGAATTCGAGGACAGGCAGTCATTCAAAATTCGCGGGGTCGCCGGAAATAGTGCAGGAGATCGGGCGCGCGCTTAACGAAGCCCCTGGTTATGGCTCGCGCCAGCAGACCGTTTTGGAACAGTTAATAGGAGACCTGCCTGTACGTGTGGTTACGGCGCGCAACTGAGCGT
>JASFFN010000287.1:0-3931 GCA_050124275.1 Roseobacter sp.
TTCCGTGGATGACATCCGTACGCTGGTCTCCGATCTCAAAAAGCGCGGCATCGGCGTGTTGATCACCGACCACAACGTGCGTGAAACGCTCGAAATTGTGGATCGGGCCTATATTCTGCACGACGGCATAGTGCTCATGTCCGGCACACCGGATGACGTCGTCAAAAACGAAAACGTCCGCCGTGTCTATCTCGGGGATAAATTCAAGATTACCTGAACTGCGAAATGCGCGACAAATTTTCGTTGCAAACACCGCTTTTGTTTGACTTGTACCCTCGTTTTCGGGCTCAATGTAGGCATGGCACGTATCAGTCCCTGTTTTCCAGAATGCCCGAGAATGCGTCACAGCGCCAAAGAAAACCGTCTGAACGAAAGCCAATATCCCTGACCCGACAGAGAATGACCGCACGTTTGCAGGGGTCATTTCTGCGAAGGTTGATTTAGAGGAGAAACCATGCGGTACCAAATCAGCGGCAAACAAATCGACATCGGCGAAGCCTTGCAAATCCATGTGCAGGAGGAGTTGAGTGAAACCGTCAAAAAATATGCTGAACGCCCGACCGAAGCCGTTGTCGTCTTTTCGAAATCAGCACATGAATTCGTTTGCGAAGCAACAGTTCACCTTTCTACTGGTCTGACAGCACAGGCAAAAGCGCATCAAACCGAAATATATGCCGCCTTTGAAGCCTGTCGTGAGAAGATGGAAAAGCAACTGCGCCGCTACAAGCGCAGGTTGAAAGATCATCATAAAGATCGGACGGAACCGGTTGAAATCTACGGCGGTTCCTCGTATATCCTCGCGTCAGAGGTCGAGTCGGAGGATCAGGAGCCAGAGACGCTCCAGCCAATTATCGTCGCTGAGATGGAAACGAAGATACCTTCGCTATCCGTCGGTGAAGCGGTTATGCAAATGGAGCTTGCAGGGGCTCCGGTGCTGGTTTTCCGCAATGAAGGGAAAGCGGGTGTGAATGTGGTGTACCGTCGGGATGACGGCAACATCGGATGGATCGACCCACAGTAAGGTAACCAGGCACTTCGGTGCCGCAGAAGTGCGGAAGACATGGATTTTTCTGAACTCCTCAAGCCGGAGGCCGTGAAAGTTTTGAACGCGGCCACCAGCAAAAAGCGGCTGATGCAAGACATCAGTGACCTCTCCGAACAAGCTTACGGCCTGAACTCCGACACTGTTCTGAGTGCCTTGCTGGCGAGAGAAACGCTGGGGCCAACCGGAGTTGGGCATGGAATCGCACTCCCGCATGCACGCCTTCCCGAACTTGACCGGGTCCTCGGGGTGTTCGTTTTGCTGGACAAACCGATCGATTTCGGCGCGGTCGACCGTCAACCGGTCGACATCGCCTGTGCTCTTTTCGCGCCCGAGGATGCCGGCGTGGATCATCTGAAGGCGCTTGCCCTTGTTTCCAGAACACTGCGCGACAGCGCCGTCTGCACCAAGTTGCGGGCGAACCGCAATCCTGCGACGCTCTACACGATCCTGACATCGGCCGAGTCCGATCAGGCTGCCTGAAGCCTGCCTGTGAGCGTCACTTTGAATTAGCGCACGATGTAGGGTCTTGGCGATTGTCTCGGGCGCGTGTCGTTCACGCCTGCCTCGACCGGAAAGTCACCCATCAGATAAGGATGCATGCCCTGGTTTTTCAGGTTCTGAAGGAACTGCCCGAAACCGGTCAGGTCGACCATGCGCGGCACTTCCGACAGTCGGCGCGGCGCATTCGGACCAATCTCGTCCAGTATCGTCTGTAACGGCTCCATCGGCGCTTCGATGAACTCGGCCATCTTCCAGATGCGCACCCGTGCCTTCGTCCAGGTCGAACGCAAGACATCCAGATGATCGCTTTCTATTTTCTGAAGCCGTGCTGCTTCCTGTCTGAGATCGAGGAAATTGGCGTTCGATCGAAACAAAGGAACCGCCCAGGCCCCGGTGATCACGGAAACCTGCGCATTCGGATCCTTTGCGACGCGCCAGTTGATGACCTGGTTGTCCGCCGGACCAAATTGAAAGCACTGACGCTCGCCGCGTGTATTCCAGATCAGGTTCGTGAGAAACGCGTTTGCATTGTAATCACGCAACACGGGACTGTCGCTCAACGCGCCATTCATCGCCGTATGACCGGCGGCAAAATGCACGCGATCAGGCGCAAACAGATGGCCATGTACGCGGGCGCCGGTCGCTCTCGTCAACCAGGCCTCAAAGTCGTCAAATAGCTCGGAAAACCCCTGAAACATCGAGTAGGGCGCAGCCGTCACACCGTTTTCCCAATCCTCACGGGGAAACCGGCTTTGCATGTATAGCCCCGCGCGCCCGCGCACGCGCCGTTCCACCGCCTTGGCGAACACGCGGTCAATCTTGCCGGGGTTTGGTTCCTGCTTGCTCATGGCGCCGGCCGCATCCGTCAGAAAGGCGCCGTAGAGCCTATGTGCTTGCGGCCAGATCTTGCGCGCGACGAAGCAATCGGACCGTCTCAGCAATTGCAGGTGGTCATCGTAGAAAATATGCGGTTTGCCCTGATAGTCGAATTTCGACAGCGTAAGCGACCGGCTTTCGATATTGGTGGAATACTGGCGCGCAAGCGTCTGAAAATAACTTTCGTCGGGGATCCACACAAGGCGGAAATAGCGTTCGTATTCCCGTCGCGCCGGGTCTTGCAGGATGGCGGACAGTGTCTGTCGCGACAAACACCACCACTGCGACCCCATGTGCGGCACCAGTCCGTTGGGAACACGGCGGTTCACTTTCAGTATGCGCTGAAGCTGCACGTATTTGTCGAAAAGATAGCGGTTCTTCTTCCACGAGAATGGAAAACGCAATGTAAATCGCTCTGCATCAAGACCACCTATCGTCCACGGGACATCGGAAGTTGTGGCGCTTTCGATGAAGTCGGTGCGCGGACGCTCGGCGAGATAGTCAATCAGTTCCTGTACCGGCCGCAGCGGCAAACAGGACCCCGACGCGAGGTAGACATGCCTGACGTCAGCGTATCCGGCCAGTATCCGCTCTGACGCGGTCTGCGTTGCCGCTACAATGCCCCAGGTTCCCCACTCGCAGCGGTACCGCTTGGAAAATTCGATGATCGGCACATCGGCGAGCGATTTCCTGAACGCATTGTAGGTTTTGCGCGGCACCGACTTGTCCACATGGATGACGACCGGGCAACCCGAGGCCGCCCAATGGCGCGCAGCCTGTTCCGCGCGTCCCAGGGCCATGTGGACGAGCATGACGACGCCAAGGCTCATGCCCAGTTTCCTTTGGACATCAGCCCCAGAATCTCGAGCTGACGCCAGTTGATGTACTTCTCGGACCAGTTGCACCACAGTTGCATATCGCGGCCAAGGCTTTCCGCGTAGGCGCGATATTCGTAACTTTCCGCGTAGTGCTGCTGACGATCTACCTCTTCGATGGCTTTGTCGGCAAAGGTGTCGATGAACTTGGTATGGAGCAGGATGCCCGATGCTTTCTCGCCACCCCATTCGTCATAGACAAGGTTCAGACCGCGGGGCAAAAGCATGTGGGTCGAATGCACGTAGGCATACCGACGATCCCACTTCACCAGTGGGATTTTGTTCAGAGCGGGCGCCCGTTCAGGCTCATCAGGGAAAAAAGCCCGTGCCCGCGGACCACCCTGAATCCAGAGGTTCCAATACTGCGGATTGCGGGACATCGTGTAGTTTCCGCTGTCAAACCAGCAAGCGATATCCAACGGGTTCATGCCCGGAAGATACGGCTGATCCTCGAGCCGCCCTTTCGGATACATATCCAGAAGCATGGCGCTGAAAGCTCTGATCGAGCAGCCGTCCAGCCAATCTGTCAGCGCGCGCAACGGCCTTGTGTCGCAAAACGGGTAGAGCAGCAGTTCGTCCGGATCGACGGTCAGGCACCAATGCCGGTGACCATAAACGCTTTGCAGATAATTCA
>JASFFN010000288.1:0-3909 GCA_050124275.1 Roseobacter sp.
TGTTCTCGTACACTTCGAACTGAACTGGCCTGCCTGCCTTTCTCTGGACGATCGACACGCTGTCTCGAACTGCTCCGGCAACGACGAGATCATCAGCCGCTCATGGCTCCGGTTCCACAACCCATCTCTGCGGCACGCTCAAGATAGCTTGAATCGACGAATTCACTCGCATCCAGTTGTTTGTCGATTTCGCCGCCATCGTACAGCAAGTCCGCGAGACCCTGGTAGCCAGAGGTGTCCAAAAGCTCCGCCGGGGTGGTCGGGAACATGTTGATCTGCATCGCGACATCGTAGAACTTCGACACGGCTTCCTCATTGGCGCCCCGAACGTTATCCATTGCGTAGGCCACGAAGCCCTCTTTACTGGAGCCGATCCAGTGGTTTGCTTCAAGATTGGCGCAGGCGATGGCGGTCACCAGTTCTTCGTTCGCCTTGATGTATTCGCGTTCCGCGAAGACCGCGCGTGACGACAGACCGGGAACGATATCGGCAACGTAGCCCAGCAGTTGCGCATTCGCCCCCTGTTCTTCCAAGGCCAGCCAGTTGTCGATGAAGACCACGGTTGCATTGACCTGTCCGGCCATGATCGCCGCGGCGCGTTCGCTGCTGCCGCCTACCGGCACGATCGCCACGTCAACTTCCGGCTCGAGGCCATTCTGTTTGAGAATGTAACGAAACAACATCCCGTTGAACCCGCCGGGGCCGCTTGTGCCGATGGATTTGCCTTTCAGATCGGCAATGGTGTCGACACCAGGCGTTGAAACGATGGCGTAATGCATGGTCGAAATGGGTGCTCCAAAGGCGACCACATCGACACCGCGCGCCTGACCGATCAGGATTTCGTCCGAGCTTCGCGATGCAACCTCAATACGATCAGCGATAATGGCCTCCAGACCTGAAATACTGGGCAGTTCCACACGGTTCACCTCCGCGCCCCAACCCTGCAGCATTTCGATCATGCGCAAAGTGCCCAGGTTGAGAACCTGCGCTTGCGCGGTGCCGATCGTCACCTCGGTGCCGCTAAGGTCAAACCCCTCGGCGTTTACTCCGGTGCTTGTCAGGGTGGCAAATGCGACGCCGGTCATGAGTTGCTTTAAACGGTTCATGGTTGTCTCCTCCTCATCGAACAATGTGCGTCGAAAGCAGAGGCTCGTGTGGCCCATGCAGACGCTCCGTTTGGTTTGATCCGGCTTTCTGAGTTCTCCGCGAGCTGCCGGAATGAAATGTGTCGCGGTATCACGTTGCGCCTTTCCAGCTTTGGAAGCGTCTTTCCAGCATGTCCAAGGTCGTCACGATTAAAGTGCCCATCAGGGCGATCACCACCACAGCGCAAAGCATCTTTGCGGGGATCAGGTCGGATGAGCCTTGGGTGATAATGCCGCCCAGACCGACAATCTGCAGGAACATCTCGCCAATGATGACGCCCACGATGGCTCGCTCAGCACCGATCCGCAGACCTGCCAGCACGAAGGGAATTGCGCCCGGTATGAGGACATGGCGGGCAAGTTGCAAACGCGATGCCTTGAATGAGCGCGCCACTTCGACGAGGTCGGGGCGGGCGTGCCGGACGCCCTGAGCCGTGTTCACGCTGATTGCAATCGCGGCCCAGAAGAATACAAGAAACAGACGTGCCTCGAACCCTATACCGAACCACACGACGATCAGCGGCACCACGACGACGCGTGGTGTTGAGAAGACGGCGTAAAGATAGGGTTGCAGAATGTCGCCGAAACGTGGCCAGGCACCCATGACGATACCGAAAGGAATGCCGACGATAACGGCCAGAAAATAGCCGAAAAACAGGGCCTGCATGGTAACTTTTGCTGCCGCCCAGAGTTCGCCCGTCTCGATCAGGACGCCGAATTGGCGCAAGACCTCGCTGGGAGGCGCGAACAGCAGGGGATTTATACTGCGGCCCACCAGTTCCCAGCCGCCCAGAACAAGGACAAGACTGACCATAGGCAGCCAGACGCGGGGTTGAGCAAGTTTATCCAGCATGATGCCTCCTCTGCCTCACGAATAGTGAAAGCGGCGTTCCAGCCGCCCTATCAGGGATACGAGTGTGATGCCGAGCAGAGAGAGCGGCAATATGGCCGCAAACACGTAATCCGTCTGAAACATAGAGCCGTAGGATTTGATAAGCCCGCCGATCCCGCCGAGGCGTAGGTAAGTCTCGGCAACGGCCATTCCGACGACACCGCGCCCGGCAGCCAGCCGCAGCCCCGCCAGAAGCACGGGGAGGGCGGCCCGAACGCGCACACGGAACAGCAGCGCCAGTTCGCCTTTGACGCCGAAGGACCGTGCGACATCGACAAGATCCTTGGGGTCATCCCGCAATCCGGAAGCCACGCTGAACATGATGGGCACGACGGCGGCGAGTACCACGACAATCACGCGCCCCGGAAATCCGAAACCGAACCAGACCAGCACGAGCGGAACGAGCGCGATGGTCGGTGTCGCGAACAGGGCGCTGAAGTACGGGTTGAGCATCCAGTAGGCCGTTCTGGAACGAGCTATCAGCGCGCCGAGGATGAATCCGATAACCGTCGAAATCGTCAAACCGACGATCAGCAGCCAGATGCTTTCTGAAAGTGCAACGATCAGCTCACCGCTTATCAGAAGATCCCAGAGAGCCGCGAGGATCTGGCTGACGGCCGGCAACACCAGCTTGTTTCCGAGGATCTGCGCAGAGATTTCCCAGACGGTCAAAAAAATTGCCACGCCAATCAACTGGTCGCGGCGAACATCTTTCTTGCTGCGCGCTTTCACGACTGTTCCTCCGAGCGCTGCTCGATCAGATCGTTGCGCAACTGGTGCCAGAGATGACCGCGTACCTCGGCAAAGGTCTTGTGGGCCCGCACATCGTAGTCGAAGCGCGGCCTTGGCAGATCGACGTCGATGACTTCGCGCACCTTGCCGGGGCCGCGCGACATCAGCAACACCCGGTCGGCCAGCATCACGGCTTCGTCCAGATCGTGCGTGATGAAGATGACGGTTTTCTGCTCCTCCTGGCAAATCCGCATCAGCTCTTCCTGCATCAATTCGCGAGTCTGCGCATCAATCGCGCCGAACGGCTCGTCCATCAGCAGGATATCTGCTCCGGTCGCAAGCGCGCGTGCCAGACCAACCCGTTGCTGCATACCGCCTGAAAGCTGGTGCGGGTGCGCATCAATGAATTTTTCAAGCCCGACCTGCCTGATGTGGTGTATCGCCTTGCTGCGAGCCTCCTCGGCCGGGAATTTGCGAATAGCGAGGGGAAACATCACGTTGTCAATAACGGTCTTCCATGGGAACAGGCCGAAATTCTGAAACACCATCGCGCGGCGTATACCCGGCTCGGTAACCGCTTCGCCTTCAACGCGCACTTCGCCTTCGTCGGGCAGTTCAAGCGACGCGATAATCCGTAGCAGCGTTGTCTTGCCGCATCCGCTCGGGCCGATGATCGTCATGAATTCGCCTTTGCGAAACGACAAGTCTATGCCGTCCAGGGCCAGTACTATCTTGGCGTTTCTGTCTTCCGAAAGCCTGAAGGTCTTGCGAATTCCCCGCAGTTCAATAGCGGGTGTATCAAGCAAAGTGTCTTTCATGTTCGCCTCCCTATCGGTCACGGCAATTCTCTCGTGCGTCACTCCGGTAGTTCGATTTTCTTGGCCGGGCCGCACTGTGGAGTTCCTCGCGCGTCCCGGCGTATTTGTTTGAAGCGTTCGGGATCTGCTTCAGGTGACCTTGACGGTCATTTCGCCCAACCCGTCTACAGATATCGTCATTTCGTCGCCTTTGGAAACGGGGCCGACACCTGCGGGGGTCCCGGAGAGGATCACGTCGCCGGGCGCCAATGTATAGTATTCGGACAGGTACGAGATCATCTCGGGTACTTTCCAGATCATCTGGTTCAGGTCTCCTTCCTGC
>JASFFN010000289.1:0-3906 GCA_050124275.1 Roseobacter sp.
TAGACACGTTGCTAAACACACCATCGGTTGCCGAGGCTACCGGGCGCGCCGCCCGGGAGTTTGTACGCCGCGAGGACAGCGTTCTGGCAAGCCTCGCAGAGAGACTTATCAACGCACTGAAAATAATAGATAATTCCGAGTGAAAAGCCCGGCTCCTGTCCCGCCACTTGCCGACATTGCAGTCATTGCACCCAATTTCAAGCGTCGGCACTCGGGCGTGACATCCACGGTGATCCGGCTGGTCCCGATCCAGGCGCGCGACATCGCAATTGTCGCCTGTGGCCCGGACCTGCCATCTGACGTACCACAGATTTCCCCGACGCAGCTTTTGTCCCTTCCCCATCGCATGGGCGCGGCGCACAGGGTGTGGCATGCCCGGCGCAACGTCGAGATGCTCGCGGGCCTCGCGCTTAAAAAGCTGGCCGGAAAGAAACTCAAGCTCGTCTTCACCTCTGCCGCACAGCGCCGTCACTCAGGCTTCACCCGCATGCTCATCCGGCAGATGGATGCCATTATTGCAACCTCTCAAGCGGCCGCCGGATATCTGGAGCGGGAGGCGACAGTCATCCGTCACGGCGTCGACTGCGCCGTCTTTCATCCCGTTCAGGATCGCGCCGCCCTGCGCGCGCAACTATCGCTGCCCGCAGAGGACCCCCTTGTAGGATGCTTCGGGCGCATCAGACCGCAAAAGGGAACCGATGTTCTTATCGACGCGATTTGCCGTGTTTTCCGTGAGGTGCCGAACGCGAACGCACTCATCATGGGCCGCGCAACGGCAGAACACGCAGCCTATCTGAAAAGTCTCAAGACCACGGTCGATGAAGCGGGTCTGTCCCAACGCGTGCTGTTCCGGGACGAGGTTCCGCTTGACCAGCTGGCCAGCCATTTTCAGGCGCTGGACCTCTACGTCGCACCACAGCGATGGGAGGGATTTGGACTGACCCCCCTCGAAGCGATGGCCTGCGGCGTGCCGGTGGTTGCAACCAAGGCCGGTGCCTTCGAGGAACTCGTGATCGACGGACAGACTGGTCATCTGATCGATGTCGAGGATCCAATCGCAATGGCGCAGCGCATCCGCGACCTGCTCGCCGATCCGCTGCGGCGCGTCGCTTATTCCGTGAACGCCCGCGCGCACATGCTGGCACATTTCACGATCGAAGCAGAGGCTGCGGCAATAAACGAGGTTTACCGAAAACTGCTGGCGTCCGAATAGCGTACCCGCGCAATTGCCGTCGCTGTCAGCGCATCACGCCGCCGGCATCCGCTGCTCCACAATCTCGGCCCACCAACTGCATCCCGCCGGGATCGCTTCGTCATCGAAATTGTACTCAGGATGATGCAGCGCCGCGCTCGCGCCATTGCCCATCAGAATGTAGGCGCCCGGACGCTCTTCAAGCATGAAGGCGAAATCCTCGCCCCCCATTACCAGCTCGGCATGCGCGCAGTCACCCGCCACGCGCCTGGCGACGTCAGCTGCAAAGTCCGTCTGATCGGGATGGTTCACCGTGACCGGATAGTTGCGCATGTAGTTGATCCGGCCCGTCGCGCCGAAATTCTCCGCCATGCCCTCGACCAGCCTCGTCAGCCGTTCCTCGGCCAGATCGCGCATCGCGGTGCTCATCGTACGCACGGTGCCTTTCATCCGCACCGTCTGCGGAATGACGTTGAAGGCATGCGAAGACGTCTCGAATGAGGTGATCGACACCACGATCTGCTCGACCGGGTCGGCATTCCGGCTGACGATCGTTTGGGCTGCTGTCACGATCTGGCTGCCGATGAACGTCGGATCGATCGTTTCATGCGGGAAAGCGGCGTGCCCGCCCTTCCCCTCGATCTCGATCTCAAAGAGATCGGTCGACGCAAAGAAAGCCCCCGGACGAATGGCGAAGGTGCCGACCTCCATACCGGGCCAGTTGTGCATGCCGTAAACTTCCTGAATGCCGAAGCGCTCCATCAACCCGTCTTTGCACATTTCGCGCCCGCCGCCGCCGCCTTCTTCCGCTGGTTGGAAAATGACCACGGCGGTGCCGTCGAAATTCCGCGTTTCGCACAGGTACCGCGCCGCACCCAGCAGCATGGCGGTATGTCCATCGTGCCCGCAGGCGTGCATCTTGCCAGGCGTTTTGGACGCATACTCCAGGCCAGTCTGCTCGGGTATCGGCAGCGCATCCATATCGGCGCGCAATCCGACGATCCGCCCGCTTTTGTCGGACTTGCCTTTTATGACGCCCACAACACCGGTTTGCCCGATCCCGGTGACGATCTCATCGCATCCGAACGCCTTTAACTTGTCCGCCACGATCCCCGCCGTGCGGTGCGTATCGAACAAAAGCTCGGGATTGGCATGCAGATCCCGCCGCCAGGCAGCGATTTCAGGTTGAAGTTCGGCAAATCTGTTTTTTATGGGCATCGGGTCACAGTATCTCCAAAATGGGCTGTCATCGGTTTTGACCAATGGGCTTGACGGCATCCGGTCGATGAAAAGGCAGTTCCCGCAAAGAACCGGACACAATGAACACCACTATTCATCTAAAGACCGGACGCAGGGGGTTCAAGCACTGCTGCGCTACAAAGCCGGGCCTGAACCACTACCGGCTTCTGTGGTTGCGGCCTGTATTGCAAGAAGTTTCTGACCGTTCGGGCATGTGATCGAGTGCGCACTTTTGTCAGGCCTCTTGATGCGGCACTTCCAGAAGCCGCGGGCCGGGATGGTGATCAGCGGATCGGGTCCAGATCTGGCGCGCGAGCTTTGTTGCTCTGCCGGTAGTGCTGGTTTCCTGATCCGGATCTGTTCGATCGTGCTGCCCATTAGAGCGTTTTGCGTGTGATCGGATTCGGGATTCCCATTTTGCCTGAAGCGTGATTCCTTGTTTTTTAACGAACAAGGGCGGTGACAATGGGCAAACCTCATCCGATGGAGCTTCGGCAGCGCGTTGTTGCGCATGTTGAGGCTGGTAACACGCATCACTCGGCGGCAGAGCGGTTCGATGTCTCGGTCAAATTCGTCAACGATATGGTGCGGCTTAAGCGCAAGACCGGCTCGCTTGCGCCGAAACGTCAGGGCAATCCGGGCATCGGCAAGCTGACGCCTCACGAAGATTGGGTGCGTGCGCAGGTGGATGTCAAAGGCGAGATCACGCTTGATGAGATGGCGGCGCGTTTGCTGGCAGAGCGTGGCGTGTCCGTCGATCCCAGCTCGGTCTGGCGGCTTTTCCAGCGGCTGGGGCTGACGCACAAAAAAAGACATTCAGGCGCTTGAGCAGAAGCGCGCCGAGGTGGCGCGAGAGCGGCACATCTGGATCACGCACCGCCAACCCTTCATGGCGCACATGTTGGAACGCATTGGCTTCCTTGACGAAACCTGGCTGAAAACCAACATGGCCAAGCGCACCGGCTGGGCGCCGCGCGGGCAACGACTCGTCGATCATGCCCCGTTCGGCCACTGGCGCACGCAGACTTTTGTCGCCACGCTGCGCCACGATCGCCTGGACGCGCCCTGGGTCATCGACGGAACCATGAACCGCGTGACTTTCGACACCTGCGTCGAAACACAGCTCGCTCCGACCCTGAACAAAGGCGACGTGATCATCCTGGATAACCTGTCCAGCCACAAAAGCGTGCGGGCCGCCGAAGTGCTGCGTGATGTCGGTGCGTGGTTTTTGTTTTTGCCGCCCTACAGCCCCGACCTCAACCCCATAGAAATGGCGTTCTCCAAGCTCAAAACGCTGATCCGAAAGGCTGCAGCGCGAACCTGCGAAGACCTTTGGAACGCGGTCGGACAAGTCTGCGACCTCTTCAACGACGAAGAATGCTTCAACTTCTTCACAGCAGCCGGATACAGAACCGATTAAATGCAAAACGCTCTAAAGCATCCCGCCATTGACCTGAGACATATCCGGCAGCCTT
>JASFFN010000290.1:0-3899 GCA_050124275.1 Roseobacter sp.
AAGCGATCGTACCGGAATCAGGAGAATTCAAATTCACCTGGTACGACGACGATGGTTCTGTCTATGAGGCGGCGAACGAAATCACGGTGTCCTGAAGCACCAGTGGCGCATGCCGGTGCCGGCATGTGCAATTCCATAATCGGGAGGAGAAAAAGATGGGCTTGAGACCTATCGCGCTGATCACCGCCGTCGCATTTGCCGGCGCAGCCATAGCAGGGGAAGACGCCAAGTTGGTTATCGATGGCCAGACGTTTGTCACCGAGACGACCGCACCGGCCTATGTGGAAAATCTGAGCACAATCTACTCAGGTTGGCTTTTCCGCACGGATGAGACCCAGGCCCTGCAGACTGACGATTTCGAGAACCCCGCCATGATCTTCGTGGATCAGGCGCTCGACCTCTTCGAGGCGGTGGACGGGACCGAAGGAAAGTCCTGTGCGTCGTGCCATACCAATGGTCCGGAGGAGTTTGCCGGGCTTCACGCGACAATGCCGAAAGTCGTCGATGGCAAGCTGATCGTCATGGAAGACCTGCTGAACGCGCACCGCGCCGAAGCCATGGGCGCGGAGCCCTGGAAATGGTCCGGGACTGAAATGCAGGCCATGGTCGCTTTGATCGGTCTGCAGTCCCGTGGGATGCCCCTGAACGTCGCGATCGACGGCGATGCCGCCCCCTACTGGGAAAAAGGCAAGGAAATGTACTATACGCGTTACGGCCAGCTCGAACTGTCCTGCGCGAATTGCCATGAAGACAATTACGGCAACATGATCCGTGCCGACCATCTAAGCCAGGGTCAGATCAACGGGTTTCCGACGTATCGCCTGAAACAAGCCAAGCTGATTTCGCGACACAACCGGTTCAAGGGTTGTATACGGGACACAATTGGCGAAACTTTCGCCGAAGGGTCGGACGAGTTCCGCGCGCTGGAGCTATATGTGGCGAGCCGCGGAAACGGGCTTTCCATCGAAACACCCGCCGTTCGTCAATAAAATCATAATGGTCCCGCCCTGCGCGGGACCATTTTTTTCAAATCGCATGCAAACATGCGCATATGTCGTAAGGAGCACGCAGCAAGATGATATCGCGGCGCGATTTTCTACAAGTCAGTATGGCGGCTTCGGCCATCGTCGGTGCATCCGGATTCGGTGAGTGGGCGCGCCTTGCCGCCCAGCAAAGCCTGACCCAGGACCAGCTCCTGGAGTTCGACACGTTCGGAAACGTTTCACTCATACACATCACCGATATCCACGCACAGTTGAAACCGATCTACTTCCGGGAACCATCAATCAACATCGGCGTTGGCGGAAACAAAGGGGCTGTCCCACATGTGACCGGTGCCGACTTCAGAAAGTTGTATGGGATAGCAGACGGCAGCCCGAGCCATTATGCGCTAAGTTCCGGCGATTTCTCTGCCCTCGCAAAAACATACGGGCGCGTCGGCGGTCTGGACAGGGTGGCCACCGTGATCAAGGCGATCCGCGCCGACCGGCCCGATGCCATCCTGCTCGATGGCGGGGACACCTGGCACGGCTCTTACACCTGCTGGAAAACCGAAGCGCAGGACATGTTCAACGTGATGAACGCCCTCGCGCCCGATGCGATGACGTTTCACTGGGAATTCACCCTCGGCAGCGGGCGCGTCGAAGAGCTGGTCGAACAACTGCCCTTCGCCGCGCTGGGGCAGAACATATTCGACGCGGAATGGGATGAGCCGAGCGAGCTCTTCCCGCCTTACAAGATGTTCGAGCGTGGCGGGACGAAGATCGCCGTGATCGGTCAGGCGTTTCCGTACATGCCCATCGCCAACCCGCGCTGGATGTTCCCGGAATACTCCTTCGGCATCCGCGACGAGAACATGGCCGCCATGGTCGACGAGGTGCGCGCCGCCGGTGCTGAATGCGTGGTCGTTCTTAGCCACAACGGCTTTGACGTCGACAAGAAGATGGCGGGCGTAGTGCCGGGAATCGATGTGATTCTGTCCGGCCATACCCATGATGCGCTGCCCGAGCCGGTGCTGGTCGGAGAGACGATCATCGTGCCTTCGGGATCGAACGGTAAATTCGTCAGCCGCATTGACCTCGACATTCGCGACGGACGGATGATGGGCTATCGCACCAAGTTGATCCCGATCTTCTCGGATGTGATCGAGCCGGACGCCGAGATGGCCGCATTGATCGATGCCGAACGCGCACCTTTCGAGACCGAACTGTCCGAGGTCATCGGCCAGACGGACAGCCTCTTGTACCGTCGCGGAAACTTCAACGGCAGCTGGGACGATCTGATCTGCGATGCGCTCCTGTCCGAGCGCGACGCCGAGATCGCACTCAGCCCCGGCGTGCGCTGGGGGCCGACGCTGGTGCCCGGGCAGGACATCACCCGCGAGGACATCTTTGGCGTCACGTCGATGACCTATGGCCAGGCTTACCGGACCGAGATGACCGGCGAGTTCCTCAAGGTGGTGCTGGAGGATGTGGCGGACAATATCTTCAACCCCGACCCCTACTACCAGCAGGGTGGCGACATGGTGCGCACGGGTGGTCTTGGCTACCGGATCGACGTG
The DNA here is from genome assembly GCA_050124275.1 of Roseobacter sp. GTDB lineage: Bacteria > Pseudomonadota > Alphaproteobacteria > Rhodobacterales > Rhodobacteraceae > Roseobacter. The sequence goes on from JASFFN010000290.1 coordinate 2,561, forward strand.
AACAAACCGCAGGGCGAACGCATATCGAACATGAGCCTGCTCAAGTCGGGTGAGCCGATCGATCCCGCCCGCAACTACGTCGTGGCCGGATGGGCCAGTGTCAATGAAGGCACCGAAGGTCCGCAGATCTGGGACGTGGTCGAAAGTCATATCAAAAAGCTCGGCACCGTAACGGTGCAGCCCAACAACAGCGTCGAAGTCATCGGCGCGTAACCGCAAGAGGAGACCTAGAGAGATGAACGAGACGTTCAAAACATCGCGCCGGGCCTTCCTGAGAGGCAGCGCAGCCATGGCGGCCGGATCGATCGCCGGTGCGGCCGCCGCCGAAGGGCCGGATCCGCTGATCACCGAATTGCAGGACTGGGCGTCATACACAGGCGCCGGCGTTGACGAGACGCCTTACGGCCTGCCCATCAGATTCGAATCCGACGTCGTGCGCCGAAACGTGGAGTGGCTGACGGCGTCGCCGATTTCGTCGATCAATTTCACGCCGATCCACGCGCTGGACGGAACCATCACGCCACAGGGATGCGCATTCGAGCGCCATCACTCGGGTGCCATCGAACTGGCCAAGGAAGACTACCGGCTGATGATCAACGGCCTCGTCGATACGCCCCTGGTTTTCACCTACGAGGATATCGAACGCTTCCCGCGCGAGAACCACGTGTACTTTTGCGAATGTGCCGCGAATACCGGCATGGAATGGGCCGGCGCGCAACTCAACGGCGCGCAATTCACCCACGGCATGATCCACAACATGGAGTACACCGGTGTGCCCCTGCGCACCTTGCTGAACGAGGCGGGTCTCGGGGCCGCCGGCGACCTCGCTGACAAATGGGTCTACGTCGAAGGGGCCGACGCGTCTTCCAACGGCCGCTCCATCCCCATGGAAAAGGCACTCGACGATGTGCTCGTCGCCTTCAAGGCAAATGGCGAAGCGCTGCGGATGGAGCATGGCTATCCCGTGCGCCTCGTTGTCCCGGGCTGGGAAGGCAACATGTGGGTCAAATGGCTGCGCCGCGTCCAGGTGGTCGACACCGCGGTCGAAAGCCGCGAGGAAACCTCCAAATACACCGACGTCTACAAGAACGGTATCGCGCGCAAATGGACATGGGTCATGGATGCGAAATCCGTCATCACGTCCCCCAGCCCTCAGATGCCGATCAAACACGGCACGGGTCCGTTGGTGATCTCGGGTCTGGCGTGGTCCGGGCACGGTCAGATCACGCGCGTCGACGTCTCGAAAGACGGCGGGATCACATGGCAGACGGCGCGCCTTGGAAAGCAGGGCGACACCAAGGCCCTGACCCGTTTCTATCTCGATATCGAGTGGGACGGC
>JASFFN010000291.1:0-3898 GCA_050124275.1 Roseobacter sp.
GTTCTCGCGGAATGGCGCCAGTGTTTTGGGCTCGCCCCAACTCATCGCGCCGCCCACGGTACGCCCGCCGGTGCGCAGCCGTACCGGCATCAGCGGATCTTCGTCCGTGCGGCTGACATCGCTGGCCGCAACGCGCGGCCCGGCAAAGCGGACAAGCATCCCGCCTTCGGCGATCCACTCGGTCAGACCTTCGGCTTCGGCGTCGGAGAGCGTTGCGATATCCGCGAGAATGATGACATCTGGGTTTGCGGGCAGAATATCCGTCAGCCCGCCCTTTATCAGATCGGCGTTCGGTACCAGCGCCTGCTCGAGATAATGCAGCGGCGAGAGAAGCTCGAGCCCTTCGCGGTCTTCCCGACCGGCAATCAGGGCAATTTCCCGCCGCCGCAAGGCATCATCCGCCAGCGTCGTCGCACCCGCCGACCGCTGGCCCTGCACGTCAAAGCGCGTGATGCGCGCACGCAGTTCAGCGGGAAGGACGATTGCCGATTCCGCAATGGTCGCGCCGTCTTCGAAAGCAGCCGAGGCCGTTGCCAGAAGTGCGTCGTTGCCAGCAGGGTCGCGGCCCTGAACCTGCAATTGTACTTCACGCTCGGGTCCCGGAGCGGCCCGCAGGGCAGTGAGTTTGACGGCGCCATCTTCAAAGCTCACCGGCGCCAGCGCGATGACATTTGCCGCCGTCTGATACACCTCGACGGCGCCCTTCGCTTCGAAAGCCGCCAAAGCGTCGCTGCGGCCCGGATAGTCGAGGCCATCACTGAACCAAAGGGTGTCAAACCCTTCAAAGGCCTCGGTCAACGAAATGGCTTCGGCGACCCGCAACTCGTCCGGTTGCCATGCGGAAGGCAGAAATCCGGCCAAGCGGCTCTGCCAGACATCCGCAGCCTGAAAGAGCGGTTCTTCCGGACGCGCCAGATCAAGAAAAGCCACGGTGCGTTCGTTGCGACCGGCGCGCGTCAGTTGAGCCGACACGGCTTCGATTTGCTCGGCCCAGCGCGTGGCTCCGGCCCAGCTTCCATCCAGCACGAAAAGCAAGGGCCCGTCGCCCTGAGCCTGATCCTCGTCAGGGTTGAGCACCGGCCCCGCGAGGCCAAGAATGATCGCTGTCACGGCAAGGATGCGCAGCAACAGCAGCCACCACGGCGTACGGTCCGATATGCTCTCGTCGTCCTGCAGGCCGAGAAGCAGCGCAACACCCGGAAAGCGGCGCCGGATCGGCGCGGGCGGAATCGCCCGCAGGATCAGCCAGAGAACCGGCAATGCCAGAAGCGCCGTCAAAATCCACGGCGCAGTGAAACCGATGCCGCCGAGAACCGTCATTTCAACCCATCCGTGGCGAGCGCGCTGTAGAGCCAGAGCAGCGCGGACTGCGCCGATGCATCCGTGTGGTGCAGGCCGTACTGCCAGCCCGTGACATGACACAGGTTTTGCAGGTCCGCCTTGCGATTGGCGAGACGTTCGAGATAGCGATCCCTCAGATCGTTTGCCTTCAGTGTTTCGTGGCTGAGGGTTCCGCCTACACTTTCGAAAATGGTCCGTCCCTTGAAGGGAAACTCTTCTTCCGAGGGATCAAGCAGATGCATGAGCACACCGCGCACGCCGCGATCGGCTGCTTTCGTCAGCGCCAGTTTCACTTCGGAAACGTCACCCATGAAATCTGAAATGAAAAGCGCCCGCGCCGAGGGGATCATCGCCCGGTGCTCGGGCGGTGCATAGTCTTCTTCCGCGTCGGCGGAGAACATTTCAGCCAGCCGCATGATCTGCGCGTTTCCGCGCCGTGGCGGCAGTGTCGTGCCGGTGAGGCCGACCCGTTCCCCGCCGCGCACCAGCAGGATGGCGGTGGCCAGCGCCAGCAGACGCGCCCGGTCAATCTTCAGCGGCAGGTCGGGTTTGCTGGAAAAACGCATCGAAGCACCCTGGTCAACCCAGAGCATGACCGACTGGGCGATCTGCCATTCCCGCTCGCGGACGAATTGCACATCGCCCATCGCGGATCTGCGGTGATCGATCAGCCTGCGGCTGTCTCCCGGCTGCGCGGGCCGGTATTGCCAGAAGTCATCGCCCATGCCGGCCCTGCGACGCCCGTGCTCGCCCAACAAAACCGCGCCCGCAAGATGCCGCGCGCGCGCCAGCAACGGCGGCAAGGCAGCGGCCTGATTCTCCGCACGGGCGCGAAGCTGCGTTGCCGCAGCTTCAGCGGGAAGTGAAGAATGTGCGCTCACGCCGCAGCTTTCCCTCCGGACAGCGCCATTGCCGTGCTTTCAATCAGATCCGTCAGGCTGTCGCCACGCGCCCGCGCCGCGAAGTTGAGCGCCATCCGGTGGCTCAGGACAGGCCGCGCCATGTTGATCACGTCTTCCGCCGATGGGGCGAGACGCCCTTCGAGCAGAGCGCGTGCCCGAACCGTCAGCATCAGGGCCTGTGCGGCACGCGGACCTGGGCCCCACGCAACCGTTTCTCTGACTTTCTGACTCGCGCCTTCCTCGCCCGGGCGGAAGGCGCGAACGAGATCGAGGATCATCTCCACCACGCTGTCGCCCACGGGCATGCGGCGCAGCAGTTTCTGGGCGGCGATCAGCTCGTCTGTGGTAAAGACCTCGGTCGCGCTTTCGTCGCTGTCTCCGGTCGTGGCAAGCAGAATGTCGCGCTCTGTATCGCGGTCGGGATACAGAACGTCGATCTGCACGAGGAACCGGTCGAGCTGCGCTTCGGGCAGGGGATATGTTCCCTCCTGCTCGATGGGGTTCTGCGTTGCAAGTACGTGGAAGGGTTTTCCGAGGCTGCGGTTTTCGCCCGCGACCGTGACGGTTTTTTCCTGCATGGCCTGCAACAGGGCGGATTGCGTTCTGGGGGAAGCGCGGTTGATCTCGTCCGCCATCAGCAACTGGCAGAAGATCGGTCCGGGAATGAACCGGAACGTCCGGGTGCCATCCTCGGCCGTGTCCAGCACTTCTGATCCGAGAATATCTGCTGGCATCAGGTCGGGTGTGAACTGAACGCGATTGCCGTGCAGACCCATGACGGTGGAAAGCGTTTCGACCAGGCGGGTCTTGCCCAGACCCGGCAAGCCGATCAGCAGACCATGACCGCCGCACAAAAGCGCCGTGAGCGTCAACTCCACCACGCGCTCCTGCCCTATGAAGCGCTTCGTAATGGACGCTTTGGCCTCGGCGAGTTTCTCGCCCAATGCTTCGATCTCTGCGACCATATCCTCGGCTTCGGTCATGACAATGCGCTCCGTTCGGTTATACGTTGGTTGTAATCTATCGCGCTCTGATGAAATGGCAAAAGCTATGAGTGGACAAAAAACCGTGACTCCCACCGCAGAAAGTCTCGCGGCGACGATATCTGCTGCAAAAACACGCGGTTCGCCGCCGGTACACCTGTGGAATCCGCCGTTCTGCGGGGATATCGACATGCGGATCGCGCGCGACGGGACATGGTTTTACGAAGGAACACCGATCAACAGGCCGGGTTTGGTGAAACTCTTTTCATCGATTCTCAGGAAAGAGGGTGAAGATTACTTTTTGGTTACACCGGTCGAGAAAGCAGGGATCAAGGTTGCCGACGCGCCCTTTGTCGCGGTGGATTTCGAAGTCAAAGGCGCGGGCGCCACACAGGAAATTACATTTTTAACAAACGTTGGCGATGAAACTGTGGCCGGCGCCGACCTGCCCCTCCGTGTGGAGCGCGACGCGGACACCGGAGAACCGTCGCCCTACGTCCGCGTACGCGCCAATCTGGATGCCCTGATCGACCGCAAGAGCTTTTACAGGCTGGTCGATCTCGGGACGCACCACGAGGGCTGGTTCGGCCTGTGGTCTTCTGGCGCGTTTTTTCCGGTCATCCCGAGTGATGAGATACGCTGACCAGCGCTCCGAACGGAGGATGAAAAAAT
>JASFFN010000292.1:0-3887 GCA_050124275.1 Roseobacter sp.
ACTGCCGAACTTGCTCCGCAGAGACCATTGTTTTCTCCTGTGACTAAAGCAACAGCGTGACGATATTGGGCCAGATCAGCAAAACCGAGAGCGCGCAGAGTTGAATACCGATGAAAGGCAGGAAGCCTCTGAAAATATCGGTCAGCGTGATCTGCGGCGGGGCCACTGATTTGAGATAGAAGGCGGCCGGTCCAAACGGGGGTGACAGAAAGCTCACCTGCATGTTCATGCAAAAGACAACGCCGAACCAGATGGCGACGTGGCGCGGGTTCAGCTCGCCGAAAAATCCGATCTCCTCGACCGGGAGCTTCAGGACGATAGGTAGAAAGACGGGAATGATAAGCAGCACGATCCCCACCCAGTCCATGAAGGCCCCCATGAAAAGCAGGATCAGCATCATCAGCAGAATGACCATCATCGGCGCAAGTTCTGTGCCGAGGATGAAGTTGGCCACATACGTCGGGCCGCCGGCGATGGTGTAGGCGCCGGCCAGCGCGGTCGCGCCGATGGTCACCCAGATGATCGTGCCGGTGGATTTGAGCGTGCGCATCAGGCTGTCCCAGACCAGCTCAAGAGAGGCTTCCCCCCGGAAAATGGCGATGACGAGAACCGCCAGCGCGCCCATCCCGGCGGCTTCTGTGATGCCCGTGATCCCGCCGTAAATCGACCCCAAGACAACGCCGATGATGACGATGGGGGGCACGAGGCCCTTTCCGAGCGACCATCCGGTCGCTGTGCGCTTTCGGCCGAATACGCCGAAGGCCAGTGCAAGGAACACCGCCAACGCGATCCCGAGGATGATGACGTGGTGTGGTTGTCCCAGCGTGATCGGGTCGACGCCTTCGACGGCGATATTCTGCCCGGTGAGCGTGAAAAAGACCGCGCGCAGGAAGAGAGCCGCGGCAAAGCCCGCGGCCACGATGTTGAGAAAAGCCATGAACAACATGCCCTTTTCGCGCCCTTGCGGTTCGCCCTCAACTGGCTCCGGCAGCGGCGCGTCTTCCGGGCGCAGTTGTGTGCGAATGATGATGTAGGCGATGATCAGCGAGGCCAGAAGGAAACCGGGAATGAAGGCTGCGGTAAAAAGCGCCTTGATCGACGTTTCGGTAATGAGACCGTAGATGATCAGCACGATCGACGGCGGGATCATGGTTCCCAAAGAGCCGGAAGCGCAGATCGTCCCGATGGCCAGGTTCTGATTGTACCCAAGCCGCAGCATCTGGGGCAACGCGATGAGGCCCAGCAAGACCACTTCGCCGCCGATGATCCCGGACATGGCCGCCATGATGACCGCCATGATCGAGGTCACGATCGCGATCCCGCCGCGGGTGCGGTTCAGCCAGACGTTGAGGGACGAGTACATCTCTTTCGCGATGCCGGACCGTTCGAGCAAAGCGGCCATGAAGATGAACAACGGGATTGATATGAGCACATAACTCGTCATCACGTCGCCATAGATCCGCTGTGACAGGATGTTCAGCGGGCCGCTGCCGGGCCGTCCGGTCAGAAATCCTTCGCCCCAGAGTGTGGGATCCATCAGGACGGCGGGTTCGAACTTCATGAACAGCACGACCACCGCCATGAACGCCGACGCGAATCCCAGCGGCATGCCGATTGCCAGCAGGAGTATCAGGCCAAGCATCAGGACAAGCGAGATTGTACCGATATCCATGGCCCTATTTCTCCTTCTGGAAGGACGTGCGGGTCACGTCGAGATCGCCCACGCCTTCCTCACCGACGGCTGCACGGATCCGGGCGATTTCGTCTTCGTCGATATCGTCCGGTCCGTGAAAAATGTGTTCACGATTCCAGTCGGAGATCAGGTTGAGCACGGCCTGCAGCGCTACCAGGGACACGATGAACAGGATCATGGGTTTGAGCGTCGCTGGAATCGGGGGATCAAAAGCGGTGCCGAATGTTTCCCACCGGTAAAACTTGTCGAACGCTTCGCCGTATCCGCCGTAGACGAGAAAAAAGGCAAAGAGCACGATACAGGCCGTCGACAGGATGTCGAAAATCCGCTGCATCCAACGCGGAACGGCGTCATACAAAAGCACGATCCGGATATGGCTGCGCTGCTGCATTGCGTAGAGCCCGGAGCAAAGAAACACGAACCCCGCGAGCCAGAGCGATAATTCATTCGCCCAGAGTGTCGGCGCTTCGAAAACATAGCGCAGGACGACCTCGTACAACATCACGCCGGTCAGCAAGACGACCAGCATCATGGTCACGCGGCCGATGAATACGGCGAGGCGGTCAGCGGGGCGCCAGCTTTCGAATTCCATGTGCGCGCGGCGCACGGTCATGACGCCGAGAATGGCGAAGACAGGCACTCCAATCAGGGCCACCCAGTCAACGGCATCCGCGAAGCCGCCAAAAAGGCCCGCCATGTCGGGAGTCACGTCAATCCGCTTGAAGAGCGCCGAAAGCTTGTCGAATTGCGAGGCATCGGACGGGGGTGCCCAATCCAGAATAAAGGCGGGCATATGCCAAGTCAGCCAGCCTGCGCATAGGATGAAACCCAAGGGCACGAGCCATTCTTTCAGGCTGCCGGACGTCGGCTGCATGGTGATCCCCCTCGACCGGGCCTTGGGCGCCCAGTTGTTCGCTGTTTTACTGGCTCGGAAAACGAAAGGGCCGCCGGTGGCGGCGGCCCTGTATTATGAAGCCCTTAGTTCGAAACAAGGCCAAGCTGTGTCAGATATGCCATATGGCTGTCGACCAGCGCCTTGGCTTCCGGCGTGTCGGCAAACTCGGGCCAAGTGGCTTGGGCCGCTGCCCGGAACTTGGCAAGTTCTTCCGGTGCCCACTGGTACAGTGTCACGCCCTGTTCGCGGAGTGTCGCGGCTGCTTCGGCATTAGCCTTTTCAAATGTCAGAGCGGTGCGCAAGGCGAGGGCTTCCATGGCCACCTTCATGATTCTCTGGTGGTGTGCCGGCATCGCGTCGAAAACGGCCTTGTTGCAGGCAAGGTGGTCGGACGGCATCGAATGGAAGCCGGGGAAGTTGGCATGCTTGACGATGTCGTACAGCCCGAGACCCACGTTGTTGGACAGGCCAGAGGCGTCGGCGCCGTCGATGATACCCGTTTCAAGCGCGGTGAAGATTTCCGTGAAGTCCATCACGATCGGGCTTGCGCCGAGCTTTTCGAAGATCTTGGTTTCCATGCCGGGGGGCGAACGGAATTTCCAGTCCTTGAAGTCCTCGACCTTGGCGATTGGCTTGGACGAGGCAAAACTCTCCTGACCGTAGACCCACCAACCGATCAATTCCATCCCGTATTTGTTGTAGAGCGGTGCGGCTGCTTCGAGACCGCCGCCAAAGTACAGCCAGCTGAGCTGCTGATAAGGTGTTTCGTAGCCGCCCATGATATCGCCGACGAACTGGAAGGCCGAATTCTTGCCCGTCTGATAGGCGCCACCAGTCATGTCGCAGTCGAGAATTCCGGTCGCTGCCGCATCAAAGGTTTCAACCGATTTTACGACGGAAGACGAGTAGAACATCTCCACTTCGATTTCGCCATTCGACATGGTTTGTATATTATCGACATACTCGGCTGCCAGCTTCCCCGAGACGGTTTCCGGTGCGTAGTGCGTTTGAATGCGCAGCTTGGTTGTTTCAGCAGCGGCGGTAAATGCTGTCGACGCTGCCAATGCCGCGACGGCGGCGGCAGAAGCCGCTCTTTTCACTAGTTTCATGTTGTCCTCCCAGACGGTTAAGCGTTGTTATTGTCGGGCTGGCTGTGCGGTGCCCTATTTGATGACGCTTCGGAAACGTTATGCGCGGCAGACGAATCTCGCAACAAAATTTTCGTTTTTTCGAAAATTTCGAGATTTATATGGATTATCGATTTTTTGTGGATAGGCTGTAACAAGACTTGGAGCATAC
>JASFFN010000293.1:0-3881 GCA_050124275.1 Roseobacter sp.
CTGAACATCTAGCTGTGGGCTGATTTGTGCGGCTGTTTCAATAAACTTTGAATACGCAACGTCAAATTGGTGTGTGTCGCAGCATAGCCTGTTTTGCGGGAAAGTTCCGGGTTTGCGACATGGTCGGAGTACACGCACCTGAGAAGCACAAGGTCACGCGCCTGGCATGGCAGTCACTGCCAATCAGCCTCGGTAAGACCCATTTTTTTGATCCGCGAGTAGAGAGTGGTGGGTTGAATGCCCAAAATAGCCGCCGCTCCGTCCCGGCCGGACACCTTGCCTCCGGTTTCACGCAGGCAAGCGATCAGGTTGGCGGCTGCCATGCTTTCGATCTCGCGTTCCGTCAACAACGCGGAGCGGCTGCGTGCGTCGCTGATCGGCGCTGACATGATCTCCACCTGCAACTTGCCACCGGTCGAGACGATGGCCCCCCGCTCAATCACATTGGCCAGTTCGCGGACATTTCCGGGCCAGTCGTATTTCTTGAGGGTTTGGATGGTTCCTTCGGTGATCATCGGCACTTTGCGGTTGAGTTTCTTGCAAGCCAGTTTCAACAAATGCGAGACGAGCGGCGGGATGTCGTCGCGTCGGTCCCGCAATGGCGTGCAGTGGATCGGAAAAACACTGAGGGAAAAGAACAGATCCTGGCGAAACCGGCCGGCCTGAATCTCGCGTTCGAGGTTCTTGCTGCTCGACGCGATAACGCGCACGTCAATGTCGCGCCGCCGCGTTTCACCCACACGCGAAACATGCCCTGACTGCAACACGTTGAGCAACCGGCCCTGCTGCTCGAGCGGTATCTCGGTGACCTCATCGAGAAAAAGCGTGCCACCGTTGGCCAGCTCGAGGCTGCCCGCCTTGTCGTGCCGCGCATTGGCATGTGCCCCGCGCACGTGGCCGAAAAGCTCGTCTTCTGTCGTGTCATCCGTGAAGGACCCGCACTGAAAGTGGATCAGCGGCCTGCGGCGGCGGTCGCTGTCCTTGTGGATCGCGGAAGCCACAAGGGACTTGCCCGTTCCGGGCTCGCCGGTGATCAGCACATTGGCCGAGGTACGCGAGACCAGCTCCACACGCGCCAGCAACGCCTGGGTCGCGGGCGAGGCCCCGACGATGTCGTGGTGCGCGCGCTCGGTGGTTATGGCCTCCTGCAGATAGGTGTTTTCCAGTTCCAGCTTGTCGCGAAGGGTCGCCACCTCTTCCAGCGCCTCGCGCAGGCGTCGTTCGTTTTCCTTGCGCTGGGTGATGTCGCGGAAAATCACCACTGCGCCGGCGAGCACATCGTTATCGTAGATGGGGGTGGATACATATTCGACCCGGATCGGTTTGCCGTCCTTGCGCCAGAACACCTCGTCCTCGATGCGATTGATCTCTTCGTGGCGGAAGGACTGGTAGATCGGGCATTGATGCGAGGGGTAGAGGTCGCCGTTCAGGTGATGGTGGTGGATCTTGGAATGAATGTCCTGGCCCAGAAGATCGTCTGCCGTCCAGCCCAGCATCTCCTGCGCGGCCCGGTTCACGAAGGTGGTCTTGCCGTCCGCGTTCACTCCGTAGATGCCTTCGCCGGCCGCATTGAGGATCAGCTGGTTCTGGCGCTCCAGCTCGGCAAAGAAGGCCTGCGCGCGCTGCCATTCCATCAGCCCATGGCGGTGCAGGTTGGCAGCTTCGGTCTGGCGGGCACGCACTTCCAATTCGTCGAGATCCAAAAAAACCAACAGAAAGGCGTCCGCGCTGTCATGCAGGAACCGGCCCCTGATCTCGCAGTTCAGCGGGGTCTGGCGGGCCGTCTGCAAGGCGACCTGGCGCGTCCAGGCGGTGCTGCGATATTCGGTTTCCTGGAGAAACAGCACCATCTGCTGTACCGAGCCGTCCAGAAAGGGCGAAAACCGTTGCCCACGCAGACCCATTTGCGCGAAAAGAGCTTCGCACTGTTCATTGGCCGCGACAATCCGGTCCCGGGCAGTGTCCAGAACGAGGCTCGGCGCGATTTGCCCGTCGACGATTTCATCAGCTAGATCGAGTTGCAGTGACATTCGGGCAGATTGCACGCATTCGGCGCATCAGCACAATACGATTTTTCGTAATTTACGAATTATCGTAAAAATATAAACACGAGAGTAACTAAAAAACTTATTACTTTCAGCATTTTAATAGAAAACAGAAAAATGGAATTTTTTATTTTTATTCCGTTGGTGCGGACCAATTTTTCAGGAGAAACATTCAGCAGGAGATGGAACATGTCAATCAAGAGCCTCGGAAATCCTTTCTCGGACAAGACAGATTTGCGACACGGTGCCGATTGCGGCTGTGCCGGGTGCCTGTCCGGCCACGGTCATGACAGCGATCATGCCGAGCCGGCTGCCATGTCCAGCGAACAAATGATGAGCCGCGCCGTCGAGAGCGCGATCGTACGTTCTGTCTTCGGCCAGAACGACATCAAGCGTCGGTCTTTCATGGGCATGCTCGGCGGCTCGACCGTAGCCGCCGCACTAGCGTCTGTCCTGCCGATCGAGAAGGCCACCGCCGCCATTCTCGACGAACTCGGCCCGCCGGAAAAGACCAATCTGAACATCGGGTTTGTTCCCATCACCTGCGCGACGCCCATCATCATGGCTCAGCCGATGGGCTTTTACGAACGCTATGGCCTCAATGCCCAGGTTATCAAAACCGCCGGTTGGGCGGTGGCACGCGACAAGTCGCTCAACGGCGAATACGACGCCAGCCACATGCTGACGCCCATGCCTCTGGCGATGACGCTGGGCGCGGGCTCCGTTGCCGAACCCTACATCATGCCGGCGGTGGAGAACATCAACGGGCAAGCGATCGTGCTGTCGAACGAACATCTCGACAAACGCGATCCGGCGCAGTGGAAGGGCTTTACCTTCGGTGTGCCGTTCGAATACTCCATGCACAACTTCCTGCTGCGCTACTACGTGGCGGAATTCGGGCTGGACCCGGATACGGACATCCAGATCCGTGTGGTCCCGCCACCGGAAATGGTTGCGAACCTCCGTGCGGGCAACCTCGACGGCTACCTGTCCCCAGACCCCTTCAACCAGCGCGCGGTCTATGAAGGCATCGGCTTCATCCATACGTTGACAAAAGACATCTGGGACGGCCACCCGTGCTGTGCCTTCGCGGCGCCTCTGAGTTTTTCGCAGGAGTTGCCGAATACCTACGGTGCCCTGCTGAAGGCGATCATCGACGCCACGCAGTATGCGTCCAACCCGGACAACCGCAAGGAAATCTCCGAGGCGATCGCGCCCACCAACTATCTCAACCAGCCTGTGACCGTGATCGAGCAGGTTCTGACGGGGACGTACGCGGACGGTCTCGGCGAAGTGCAGCGCGTGCCCGACCGGATCGATTTCGACCCCTTCCCATGGCACTCCATGGGCGTGTGGATCCTGACGCAGATGAAGCGCTGGGGCTACATCGAGGGCGACATCGACTACAAGGCCGTGGCCGAACAGGTCTACCTTGCGGCGGACGCAAAGAAGGTCATGGAAGACCTCGGGTACGACGCGCCGGATGTGACCTACAAGTCGCACACGATCATGGGCAAGACCTTCAACCCGGACACGCCCGAAGACTACGTGAAAAGCTTCGCGATCGGGAGAAGCTGACCCATGAACAGCCTGACGCTGAACCAACGTGCAGCGATCCTTTCCCTTTTGTTGCTGGTGGTAGGGCTTCTTGTCTGGGAGCTCTCCATCCCTTCTCAGAAAGCGGCGGAGGAACTTACGGAATACGAACGCCTGACGGGCGCTGGCTCTGCCAAAGCCGGCGTTCCACCGCCAAGCGACGTGCTCGCAAAAGCCTGGGAGCAACTGTCGGACCCGTTTTACGACGCGGGGCCCAACGACAAGGGCATCGGCATCCAG
>JASFFN010000294.1:0-3877 GCA_050124275.1 Roseobacter sp.
CCGCAGGCTGCATAAAGGCGTTGATTTCGCAGCCCCTTCGGGTACCGATCTTTTCGCGACCGCGGATGGCGTGGTGACAAAGGCGGGCTGGCAATCCGGCTATGGACGCATGGTCACGATCCAGCATGAGTTCGGAATCGAGACACGCTATGCGCATTTGTCAAAAATACGCGTAAAAGTTGGGCAAAAGGTATCGCGTGGCGAACATATTGGTGATATGGGAGCATCTGGACGGGTCACCGGCGTGCATCTTCACTACGAGGTACGCGTCGGCGGAAAAGCCGTGAACCCCATGATCTATATCAAGGCAGCACAAGATGTTTTCTAAGAGCAAAATCAACGAACCGGGCCCGAAAACGGCCGACAACCAAGCCCCGGCAGCAGCGACATCTTCCCCTGCAGCGCCGATGCAATCTGACACGAAACCACCTGCACCAAAAGCGAAGCCACCGGCCTCCGTGCTCTCGGCGGATCTGCACGTCACCGGGAACATGAAAACGACCGGCGATATCCAGGTTGAAGGCACTGTCGAAGGCGACATTCGTGCACACCTGCTGACCATCGGCGAGACCGCGACTATAAAAGGTGAAGTCGTTGCGGACGACGTGGTCGTCAACGGGCGCATCGTGGGTCGTGTGCGCGGGCTGAAAGTCCGCCTGACCTCAACAGCGCGCGTCGAAGGTGACATCATCCACAAAACCATCGCAATCGAGAGCGGTGCACATTTCGAAGGCTCCGTTCAACGCCAGGACGATCCGCTGAATCCCGGCGCGAAAACAGCACCTGCCGCAAAGCCAAATCCCGCGTCATAGACCACGGACCTTTGCACGACTTGATGAACGCCGCGCATGACGCGCGGCGCTTTTCGTTTGTCAGTACATTCCGTGGCCGCGCGTCCCGGCAAAATGAAAACCGACGGCATGGAAGCCATTGCTGGAAAACGCTTTGTGGAAGCGGCGGCCGGGGTTTTCTGTCCGTTGTCACCGCCTGACGGCGACTTGCGTACCTGAGAAAGGCCGGCCTGCCCTGTCCGGATTGCAAGGCTGTCGGGTGCTAGTCCAGCACTCTGACCTGTTTCATGACATCGGGCTGGCCGATGACCGCGCCGTTCGCGCCGTCGCCTTTCTTGATCGCGTCGAGAATGCTCAGCCCTTCGGTCACGCGCCCCACCACGGTGTACTGGCCATTGAGAAAGTGGCCATCCGCGAACATGATGAAGAACTGGCTGTTGGCGCTGTCCGGGTTTTGCGCACGCGCCATGCCGACCACGCCGCGATCGAATGGAATGTCGGAAAACTCGGCTGGCAAATCCGGTCCATCCGATCCGCCGGTGCCGGCGCGACGCATGTCACTGCCCATCTTTCCGTACTGAACATCTCCGGTCTGCGCCATGAAGCCTTCGATCACGCGGTGAAAGACCACGTCGTCATAGGCACCGCTTTCCGCAAGCTCGGTGATGCGCGCGACATGCTGCGGCGCCACGTCTTCGAAGAGATCGACGGTGATGAAACCGTTGGCTTCGCCCTGCACTTCGATCGAAATGCCATCGGCCAGCGCCGGCCCGGCCAAAAGACTTGCGGCCAGGATAACGGACCTAAACATCGGCAGCCACCCGGACCGAGATCATGCGATCGGGTTCCGCCGGCGGCTCTCCCCGCGTAATGGCGTCGACATGCTCCATCCCTTCGATGACCTGACCGTAGACAGTGTATTGTCCGTTGAGAAAATCATTATCCTTGAAATTGATGAAGAACTGGCTGTTGGCACTGTTCGGGTTCGCCGAGCGCGCCGCCCCGAGCGACCCGCGCGCGTGCGGGACCTTGGAGAACTCGGCCGGCAGGTTCGGCAAGTCGGACCCGCCAGTACCCGCCCTGCGCAGATTGAAGCCCTCTTCCATGTTGCCGTGCTGCACGTCGCCCGTCTGCGCCATGAAACCGTCGATCACACGATGAAAGGCGACGTTGTCGTAATGCCCTGACCGCGCGAGTTCCTTCATGCGCTCGACATGTTTGGGCGCGACGTCCGGCAAGAGTTTGATCGTAACCGTACCACCTTTGAGTTCCATCAGGATCGTGTTTTCTGGATCAGTTATTTCGGCCATCCGGGCTCTCCTGTTGATCTGTTCGCACGTTACCTAAGGCCTGCGCTCCGGAATGCCAAGCAGGTCGGTTGACCTCGGCAGCGATTGGCGCAACACAAAAGGTCGCGAGACGCGAAAAAAAGGAAGACGGAATGACCTGGAAGACACTGGACGACATGCAACTGGCAGGCAAACGCGTTTTGGTGCGGGTAGACATCAACGTTCCCGTTGAAAACGGAAATGTGACCGACACGACGCGAATCGACCGTATCGTTCCGACTGTCACGGATATCATCGCGGCGGGCGGAACGCCGATCCTGCTGGCGCATTTTGGCAGGCCAAAGGGCAAAGTGGTGCCGGACATGTCGCTGCGGGTTACCCTGCCCGCGCTTGAAAAGGCACTTGGAAAGCCCGTCACCTTCGTAGAGCACCCGGATGCGGCGAGCCTTGCGTCGATTGATCCGGGCACCGTCGTGCTGCTGGAAAACATGCGCTTTGCCGCAGGGGAAGAAGCCAACGATCCGGCGATGGCCGCGTTCCTGGCATCCCTTGGCGACGTGTTCTGCAACGACGCCTTTTCCGCCGCGCATCGCGCTCACGCCTCGACGACCGGTGTCGCGCATTTGCTGCCGTCCTGCGCCGGGCGTCTGATGCAGGCCGAGCTTTCCGCGCTGGAGACAGCCCTCTCCAAGCCGGAACGCCCGGTAGGCGCGGTGGTCGGCGGGGCAAAGGTTTCCACCAAGATCGCGCTTCTGGAAAATCTCGTCGGACGTCTTGATCTGTTGGTCATCGGCGGCGGCATGGCGAATACGTTTCTCGCCGCGCAGGGCGCAAAGCTCGGCGCTTCCCTGATGGAGCCGGACTACATCGACGTGGCCAAAGCCATCATGGCAAGGGCAGGAAAAGAAGGATGCAGGGTTCTGCTGCCCGTGGACGGGCTCGTCGCCACCGAATTCAGGGCGGGCGCATCGCACGACGTCGTTGCGTTGTCACCGACGACTATCCTGTCGGCGGATCAGATGGTTCTCGATGCCGGGCCGGAAACCATATCGGCGATCAAGAACGCTTTCTCGAGCTTGAAAACACTGATCTGGAACGGCCCGCTTGGCGCTTTCGAAATTTCACCTTTCGACACGGCCACAATTGCCGCAGCGCAGGATGCGGCGGCGCTGACCCGCGCGGGGGATCTGATTTCCGTCGCGGGTGGCGGCGACACGGTGGCGGCATTGAACAAAGCCGGCGTGTCGGCTGATTTCACCTACATCTCAACCGCCGGCGGTGCTTTTCTGGAATGGATGGAGGGCAAGACACTGCCCGGTGTGGCCGCCTTGGAAAAAGCAGCGTAAAATTGCGCATTAGCCCCGGGATTTCATAATTTTTGTCACAAAGGGGATTCACAGCACGAAGCCACTGTGCCATAGTATCGGCACGCCCGGTAAGAGGCGACCCGAAGGCAGTGTCATGACCCGCAGCGCCCGTCCCGCCATAGGAACATTTATTTTTGCCGCCCTGTCGCTCGGGCTGGCCACTTATTTTACTTTTGCCGCCGTGCAAGGAGATTACGGGCTGTTTCGCCGCGCCGAAATCGACGCAGAGGCGGATATGCTGCGCCTGCAACTCGTGGAGGTTCAGGCCGAAGTCGACCGCATGGAAAACCTCACCAAGAGGCTCTCCGACGAATATCTTGATCTCGATCTTCTGGACGAACAGGCGCGCCGGGTTCTCGGCATGATCCGCGCCGACGAAATCGTCATCCGATAGCGACAAGGTCGCTCCTTTGCGGCAATTCGGCCTGGT
>JASFFN010000295.1:0-3872 GCA_050124275.1 Roseobacter sp.
GCTCGGAAATACCCCGACGCCCCCTTCAAGGCCCCGAGGACAGCATGGCGCCTGCAGGTACGCTTGAGCGAGAATGGACGGTGGGTCGACGTCGCCGTGAAGCGCAGACATAATGGGCCCGTCTCCTATCTGAAGGAGCTGCTGCCAGAGGCTGAGGTCCGCCGCAGAAAGTGACCCATGGTGCTCCCACGACAGGGGAGAAGGGATCGAGAGCCCAATAAAATAACGCAATAAGGCCCCCTCAATGCGTCCGACTACCGGACAGAGGCTTTCGCCCGCTTGTTCGAAGTCAGTTTCATGTTCGGTTGCGCCAGCCTCTCCTCGGGCCCGGTCCATGCATACGCGAGCAGGCAGGGGTCGCGATCACCGGTCGTAATGCGATGCTCGTCGCCAGAGTGGTTCAGGATCAGGGAACCCGGCGCAAACACAGCCGCATTGTTTTCCGACCAGGCGCCTGAAACCGAAATATAACTTTCCTCGATTTCCTTGTGACTGTGCTGCGGGTACGTCGTGCCCGGGGCAAAAAGGACGAAACCCAGAATGAGTTTGTTGTATTGAACAGGCCCATTTGGCCCGAGGATTTCGCAATAGGCGTACTTTTCGCTGAGGGATTTCGAGATCCGTTCGTACCCGAATTCCCAGGTCAGGTCATCCTTCACTTGGCGCAACGCCCGCGCCATCCCCTGCATTGCGCCGCGCTCACCAAGGTCGAGTGCGCGGGCGAAATGCGCCACCACCGGTTTGGTTTCTGTCTGGCGCGGCACCAACGGCGGGTTCATGGCCATTGCCGCGGAAAGCCTGTCGCGGACTCTCTTGCGGTGGCCGCGGATCGCCTGGCTGCCGCCGGCTGATCCGTACCGGTAGAGGGCGTCAAATTCGCGTAAAAGATAAACCCAGTCGGGGCAATTCATCAGGCGCTGTGCGGCGTCTTTTGCTCGGTCGTCTCCTGAACCGGGTTTTTCTGACATTACATCTTTTCTCCACGCAAGGACGCAGTCACCCCGCTGTAAACTGCGCGCCACACAAAACAGAGGTCATTGTTCCACTTCTAGACAGAATTCTGGCGCGGGCTGCAAGCAGCAAGTGTCTGCTGTGCAGGCGGTCCAAGCGCTGCGCCTGACAAAGCTCATGTGACGCGAGCCGTCGCTTTTTCGCGACGAGGGCGGGTGGTATCGTGGCGCAGGATGCTGACAAAGCGGGGTAAGTGTGCTCGGATGACGCCGTTAACCAATGGGCTTGCGGTGCATTTTCATCGCGAACTGAAAGGGGCGTAGAGATCATGCGTAAAAAGGTTGTTTCCGCTGCGGAGGCGGCTGCTTTGGTTCATGATGGCGATACGGTCACGACCTCCGGGTTCGTAGGCATCGGCGTGCCGGATGAATTGCTCTTGGCAATTGAAACGCGCTTTTTGGAGACCGGCACGCCGCGCGATCTCAACCTGATATTTGCAGCCGGTCAGGGCGACGGAAAAGACAGAGGTCTGAACCGGCTGGGGCACGAAGGCCTGTTGAAGAGCGTGATTGGCGGTCATTGGGGACTCATTCCAAAAGTGGCCGCGCTCGCCGTCGCGGGCAAGATCGAAGGATGGAACCTGCCCCAGGGATGCATCAGCCAGCTGTATCGCGACATAGCGGCCGGAAAACCCGGCATGCTGAGCAGGGTCGGTCTGGAGACATTTGTCGATCCCCGTCTCGGGGGAGGCGCGGTCAACGACATCAGCACCTCGGAGCAGGTCCGGCTGATGGAAGTCGATGGCGAGGAGTTTCTTTTCTATCCGGCGCAGAAGCTGACCGTCGCGCTTTTGCGGGGAACGACGGCAGACGAGGCAGGCAATGTCACGATGGAGCGCGAGGCACTGACAATCGACAATCTCGCTCAGGCAATGGCGGTCAAGAAATCCGGCGGTGTCGTTATTGTGCAGGTCGAGCGCATTGCGCGCAACAACACCCTTCCGGCACGCGATGTCCAGATCCCGGGCATTCTCGTTGATGCAGTGGTGGTCGCGCGTCCGGAAAACCATCTTCAGACATACAGGACACCCTTCAGTCAGGCATTTACGAACCGCATGCGATCGCCGGATGGAGAGATTTCGACCATGGCTCTGGATATTCGCAAGATCATTGCCCGCCGCTGCGCGTTTGAACTTCCGGTCAACGGTGTCGTCAATCTCGGGATCGGAATGCCGGAAGGGGTCGCCGCAGTGGCGGCTGAAGAGGGGTTGCTGGAGCATCTGACGCTGACGGCGGAGCCGGGTGTGATCGGCGGTCAACCCGCTTCCGGTCTCGATTTCGGTGCGGCCGTCAACACCGATGCCGTCATCCCTCAGAACAATCAGTTTGATTTTTACGATGGCGGTGGGCTCGATCTTGCCTGCTTGGGCCTGGCGCAGGCTGATCGGTTCGGCAATGTGAATGTTTCGCGGTTCGGAGCCAGGTTGGCCGGAGCCGGCGGGTTCATCAATATCTCTCAGAATGCACGGAAGGTCGTTTTTGCCGGTACGTTCTCGGCCTCGGGGCTGGAGGTGTCGATTGAGGATGGCGGATTGCGAATATTGCAGGAAGGAGCGCATGCGAAATTCATTGATGATGTTCAGCAGGTGACATTTTCAGGCCAGCGCGCCGCCCGGCGCGGCCAGCCCGTCATTTACGTGACGGAGCGCTGTGTTTTCGAACTCACGCACGCGGGCCTCAAGCTGGTGGAGACAGCCCCGGGGATCGACATTGAGAAAGACATTCTGTCTCTGATGGCGGCCAAGCCCTTGGTTGAGGAGGTCAGTGTCATGGATCTGCGCATATTCCGGGAGCAGGAAATGGATCTTCGCTCGGATCTGTTGCATCTTGATCTGCCCATGCGGGTGGCGTTGGACGCCGCTCAGAACATACTTTTTCTCAACTTTGAGAAGATGCGCATTCGCAATGCTGCCGATGTTGGAATGGTGAAGCAGGCAGTCGAAAGGGTCTGCCTGCAGCATCCGGAAAAAGTGGACGTGATCGTCAATTACGACGATTGCCGAATCGATGACTCACTGGTGAATGTCTGGGCGGAGATGGTGTCGGGGCTCGAAGAAAGATTTTACCGCAAAATATCGCGCTACGCCGGATCCGCATTCATGCGGATGAAACTCAGGGAGGTCTTTCCCGAACACAGGTCGCATATCTTCGAGACAGCGCAACAAGCCGGCGAATATCTGAAAATGGGGGCGACGCATTAATTTGTATGCTGGAAAATAAATTAGAGACAGAGTGTTACTTCTTTTTCTTCAACTGCCACCTTTGCGATTAGACAAAGTATCTCGACTTTCCGTTTCCTATACTCTATCCGGCCCGTGTGCGATCGTTACACGTGCGGTTGTGTGCAATGCAGCACTGTCACCATTCCGCCCTAAAGTGTATGGTAAGGATCCTGAGCGTATATGCTCCCAGAGGCCTTTATTTTGAATGATGAAACATGATGGTCGTGTTCATTTTTCTCGAATGTGAAGGTTTGGATATGCCGGTGTACAGTTTGCGATGAAATTAAATCTTGCCCCTTTGATCCTGACGGTGGGTCTGTTCAGCATTTTTTCGAATGCACTGATGCTGACGGGACCATTGTTCATGCTGCAGGTTTACGATCGCGTGCTGGCCTCGCGCTCGGAAGAAACGCTGGTCGCATTGTTTTCACTTGTTGCAGGGCTGTTCGCTCTCTACGCTCTGTTCGAATACGCGCGGGGCCGCGTAATGGCTCATGTCGGCGCCAAGATCCAGAACGAACTGAGCGCGGACGTGTTTCGCGCGGTTCTCGAAAAAGCGGCACTCAAGAAGGCGAATGTGCCCGGTTCGGTTCAGGATCTCGAAACCCTGCGCAATACGCTCAGTTCACCCGTCGCACTG
>JASFFN010000296.1:0-3867 GCA_050124275.1 Roseobacter sp.
TCGGATCGAACCAAGGTCGTCCCGAAGACATGTCTAGCGTGGCGGGGTGACCTCGTATCCCGGTTCTTCGGGCTCGGTGTCGACGAGCTTCATCGGGAAACCGGGCGCGCGGATATCGAGACCAGTAGCCTCCTCCAGTCGCTCGATCATGCGATCCGACTGCGCCCGCTCGCCATACCGTTTTTGTCCATCCCGCATCATATCGATGATAAGCGGCGAAATTTCCAATGGCACATCATGCAGGTCCGCGAGTTTTTGAAACAGGCCGATGTCTTTCTGCACCAGATCCATGGTGAAATTCACGTCACGCGATCCCGACAGGATCAACTGGCTTTCGGTTTCATGCACGAAAGAGGTTCCGGATGAGATGCTGATCGCTTCGAAGGTCGTCGCCAGATCCATGCCGGCGGCTTTCATGACGGTCAGCGCTTCGCACAGGGAAAGCAGGTTCACGGTCGCGAGATAATTCGTCATCACCTTGAGCGTGCTGGCGGTGCCCAAGGGGCCTGTATGCAGAATGCGACGTCCCATCGCGGTCAGCAACGGCAGGACCCGCTCGAAGGTGGCACGGTCACATCCGGCGTATATCGAGATGTTTCCGGTGTCGGCCCGGTGGCATCCGCCCGAAACCGGGCAATCGACTGCCGCCCCGCCTGCGGCGATGACCGCCTCGCCAAGCCGTTTCACTTCGGCCGCATCGGTAGTGGACATCTCAAGCCAGGTTTTTCCCGTACCGACATGCGGCATCATTTCCGCCAGCACCGCAGCCGACGCAGCCGGCGATGGCAGACAGGTGATCACCACGTCGCAGGATTGCATCAGACTGCCCGGGGTGCCGCCATCCCCGGCGCCCGCCGAAACCTTTCCCGCAACCAGTTCCGGGTTCAGGTCATGGACCAGAACATCCCAGCCGTTACGGATCAACGAGCCGCATAGCTTGCCGCCCACGTTGCCCAATCCGATGAAACCTACGCGCATACCCTGCCCCTCTGCATCAATCTCCCGCGCGACGGTCATGCGCCCGTTCCGCTCTGTCGCGCCTGTTTGCGACGCGTTGCCCTTGTTTCACGATTGCAAGACCGTCACGCCTGCGACACAAATGCCGCGCGGTGGTTTTTTGCACAGGCTGCGAAATAGTAATCTTGCACGATGGCTCTGCTTGGGTCAGACTCGCGAAAATCACCGGAGACCGCCTGTGCGCCTACGAGCCTTTGCATTTACATCGTTACTCGTGAGTGCCTGCGTGCAACTGCCCGACGTGCCCCTGCCCCCGTCCGAGCCCGGGGCAAACCTTGACTATCCGCGGTTCGTGCCAATCGACGAAATCCGGATGTCCGCGAAAGAGGCGGAACTGCGCGCCGCGAAGGGCACCGAAGAAGAACAAAGGGTGACAGCACGCGCGAATGCACTGCGCGCCCGCGCCGCGCGTCTGCGGAGCGCGCCCGTCGAGTAGCGAAAGAACGCGGACAATTCATGGACAGCCGCGTTGCACGCCCTCCGACGACAGGCTAAATCCGGACACAGACTCGCTCCGCGCTCAAACTAAGGACACTTCTGCATGCCTCACCCCCTTCGCCTTGGAATCGCCGGTCTGGGAACCGTGGGGGTCGGTGTGTTGCGCATCATCCGCAAACACTCGGATTTGTTGGAAGCACGCACGGGTCAGCGCATAGAAATTTCCGCTGTTTCCGCCCGTGATAGATCCAAGGACCGCGGTGTGCCGCTTGACAGATACGCATGGGAGGATGACCCAGTCGCTCTTGCGCAACGCAGCGACGTCGACGTCTTTGTCGAACTTATTGGCGGCGATGAAGGACCGGCGAAAGCGTCGGTCGAAGCCGCGCTCGACACCGGCAAGGATGTCGTCACGGCAAACAAGGCGCTGCTCGCCATTCACGGGCAGGCGCTGGCGGAACACGCAGAAGCGAAAGGCCGCACGATACGCTATGAAGCCGCCGTGGCCGGAGGAATACCGGTCATCAAGGCACTGACCGAAGGTCTTGCCGGCAACGAGATCAGCCGTGTCATGGGGGTCATGAACGGATCATGCAACTATATTCTGACGCGAATGGAAGACGCCGGTCTCAGCTACGAAGAGGTCTTTGCCGAAGCCGACGCTCTGGGATATCTGGAGGCGAACCCGCAGCTGGATGTGGGGGGCATCGACGCCGCACACAAACTCGCAATCCTGTCTTCTCTGGCGTTTGGCACGAAAGTGGATTTTGACGGCATCGCGCTCGAGGGCATTGATCACGTCGGCATCGATGATATCCGGGCTGCAGCAGACATGGGCTACAAGGTCAAACTGCTGGGCGTCGCGCAGAAATCCGGTCGCGGCCTTGAACAGCGCATGCAGCCGTGCCTCGTGCCGGCAACATCGCCGCTCGGTCAGCTGGATGGCGGCACCAATATGGTCGTGCTGGAAGGCGACGCGGTCGGCCAGATCGTACTTCGGGGTCCGGGTGCCGGCGAAGGACCGACGGCGAGCGCGGTTTTGGCGGATATCTGTGACATTGCGCGGGGATTTGCAGGCCCGGTCTTCGGACAGCCAGCCAGTCGCCTGACCACCTCGACCCCGGCGAGCTCAACCTCTCCCGCGTCCTACTATCTGCGCATGTCGCTGGATGACAAACCCGGCGCGCTGGCCAAGATTGCGGCCGTTCTTGGCGAGGCGGGCGTGTCGATAGATCGCATGCGGCAGTATGGCCACGAAGACACGTCGGCGCCGGTTCTGATTGTCACCCACAAGACGACGCACAGCGCGATATCGGAAGCGATCGCGGCGATGGGGGGCACGCGCGTTCTGTCGAGCCCCCCGGTCGCGCTGCGCATCGAAGACGTATAGCATTCCTCTCCGGTTGTTCTCGAAACGTTAGACCGCTACACCGGATCAGAATAAAACGACATTTTCAAAGGATTGCATCCCATGCCGACCCAAGCAGAATTTCAAGACCGCATGCTGTCTTTGGGCCTCGCCCGCGTCTCGGAAGCGGCAGCGCTCGCCTCGGCCCGCCTGATCGGGCATGGCGACGAAAAAGCAGCGGATCAGGCGGCTGTCAATGCGATGCGGGAGCAGCTCAACATGCTGGACATCGCCGGTGTCGTCGTGATCGGGGAAGGAGAGCGCGACGAGGCGCCGATGCTCTATATCGGGGAAGAGGTCGGCACCGGCAACGGGCCAGGCGTGGACATCGCACTCGATCCGCTCGAAGGCACGACCCTGACCGCCAAGGACATGCCGAACGCGCTGACAGTCATCGCCATGGGCCCGCGCGGCTCCATGCTGCACGCGCCGGACGTCTACATGGACAAGCTCGCCATCGGCCCGGGCTTTCCCAAGGACGTCGTGACCCTGGAGATGGCACCAAGGGATCGGGTAAAGGCGCTTGCCAAGGCCAAAAAGTGCAAGGCGTCTGATATCACCGTCTGCATTCTCGAACGCCCAAGGCACGAGGAGATGATAACCGAAGTGCGCGCGACCGGCGCGTCGATACGCCTGATAACCGATGGCGATGTTGCGGGCGTCATGCATTGCGCGGACCCTGAAACCGGCATCGACATGTACATGGGAGCGGGCGGCGCACCGGAGGGTGTCCTGGGCGCGGCGGCGCTCAAGTGCATGGGCGGTCAGATGTACGGACGGCTGCTGTTTCGCAACGACGACGAGCGCGCACGCGCGGCAAAGGCTGGCATAACAGATCTGGATCGTATCTATGCACGTGACGAAATGGTCACCGAAAACGTGATCTTTGCCGCCACAGGTGTCACCGGCGGGAACATCCTGCGCGGCGTGCATCGTGAACCCGGATGGATGACGACCGAGACGCTGATCATGCGCTCCAAGACGGGGTCCGTGCGACGGATGAA
>JASFFN010000297.1:0-3866 GCA_050124275.1 Roseobacter sp.
AACTTGGTCGTGACAAGAATGCACGCAAAATGAACCCGGGGCGCATTCGCATACCGGACCTGACGGCCCGCCCGGATGAGATTGGCCGTCTGAGCGGTGCACTGCGCGGCATGGTTTCGGCGTTGTACAACCGCATCGAAGGCAACGAACAATTCGCTGCCGACGTGGCGCATGAAATCAAGAACCCGTTGGCGTCTCTGCGATCTGCCGTCGGGACTTTGCGAATGGTCAAACGCGACGATCAGCGGGAAAAACTGCTGGATGTGATCGACCACGACGTGCGCAGGCTTGACCGCCTCGTCAGTGATATCTCCAACGCGTCGAGGCTGGACAGTGAACTGGTCAAGGAAGAGGAGGAGCCTTTCGATGTTCTCGAAACGCTTGGCAACCTCGGCAGGCACCTTGGAGAGGAAGCCAGGTCCAAGGGCATTGACTTCATCACGGACCTGCCAGAGACTCCGATCATCGTTTATGGCCTCGAGGCGCGCCTCGCGCAGGTTTTCGTCAACCTGATCACCAATGCAATCTCGTTTTGCGAGGAGGGCGATGCAATCCGGATCTGGGCGCGCAAGAAGGAAAACCGCGTGCTGATCGTGGTGGAAGATACCGGCCCTGGTATTCCGGATCAGGCATTGTCCAAGATTTTCAAGCGCTTCTACTCGCAGCGTCCCGATGAGCACTTTGGCAACAATTCCGGCCTGGGTCTCGCGATCTCCAAACAGATCGTCGAAGCACATGATGGTGTTATCTGGGCGGAAAACATTCGCCCGACCGAGGCCGACGTCACGTCCGAACCATTGGGCGCACGATTTGTTGTTGGTCTGCCGATCTGACGGGGCATATCGCGGTGGGGAATGACGGGCAGATCACCCGCCTGCACGCGTCCTGTGTGGATATCGGAGGAAAGGGTGTGCTGATCGTCGGCGCCTCCGGCACAGGAAAGTCTTCATTGGCGTTGCAGTTGCTTGGCCTCGGGGCGCTTCTCGTTTCGGATGACTGGACCGAAATTTCATTGGAGGGCAAAGAGGTGTTGGCGCGCCCGCCTGCGACGATAATGGGTCTGGTTGAGGCGCGTGGCGTTGGAATATTAAGGGCGTGTGCCTTGGCGTACTCCCGCATCGTATTGGTGATTGATATGGATCAGGACGAAACCGACAGACTGCCACAAGAACACTTCTTCGATGTCTGCGGCGTGCCGCTCACGTGTCTTTATAAAACCTCCGAACCACACTTTCCGGCGGCGATTGTCCAATTCCTCAAAGCTGGCCGCCGCGATCCGTCATGAGCGAACAAGACAGTGTGCTCCGTCTTGTTTTTGTAACCGGACCCTCGGGCGCCGGCCGATCGAGTGCGTTGAACGTTCTTGAGGACGCGGGCTTTGAGGTCGTCGACAACTTGCCTTTGAGACTGCTCCCGGCGTTGCTGGAAAGCGGTGGGAATGATCATCCGATCGCCTTGGGTATTGATCCCCGAAACCGCGATTTCACCACGAATGGCGTGTTCGATGTCGTGGGCCGAAGCAAGGGTGTCCCCGGGGTCGTGCCGGAACTCTTGTACCTCGACTGCTCTACGGAAGTGCTGCTGCGACGGTATTCGGAAACACGCAGGCGACATCCCCTCGCGGAAGGAGGTCGTCCGGTTGACGGGATCGAGCGGGAACTGGAAATGCTGGCGCCGCTGAAAGCCCGCGCCGACGTGCTGATCGACACCACAAACCTCAATATTCACCAACTCAAGACCGAGGTTGAGCACTGGTTTGCGCCGGGTGACAGGCAGCGCCTTTCGGTATCCGTCCAGTCCTTTTCGTACAAGCGTGGGCTACCGACCAGCGTGGACATGATTTTCGATTGTCGTTTTTTGAAAAATCCCTACTGGGATGAGTCGCTGCGTGGCCTGGACGGAACCGACCAAAGAGTGGTTGATCAGGTTGTCTCGGATCCCCGTTTCGAGGCATTTTCCACAAAAGTCACCGATCTCAGCCTCTTGCTGTTACCGGCTTATCGCGATGAGGGAAAATCGCACTTTTCAATCGCCTTTGGGTGCACCGGCGGGCAACATCGCTCGGTTGTGATGGCCCAGTTGCATGGTTTGCGCCTTGCGGAGGAAGGCTGGCAGGTGTCAATTAGGCATCGCGAACTAGACTTAAGAAAATAGCCGGGGCGCGTCTCTTGATTGGTATCGTCATTGTTGCTCATGGAGGTCTGGCCCAAGAGTACTTGGCTGCCGTCGAACATGTGGTTGGCAGGCAAACCGGGATCAAGGCGATATCGATATTCGCAGACCACGACCGTTCGACCAAGGAACGTGAAATCTGCGAGGCCGCGGATGCCGTCGACCAGGGCGATGGCGTCGTCATTGTCACCGATCTTTACGGTGGTTCGCCCTCCAACCTGAGTTTGTTGGCTTGCCGTCCGAACAACCGGCGCATTCTTTACGGTGCAAACCTTCCGATGCTCATAAAACTTGCAAAGAGCAGACATATACCTGTCCCGGAAGCAGTACGCGCGGCATTGGAAGCCGGGAAAAAATACATCGACAGCCAGAACATTGGCGCAGAGTGACAAGGCATAACATTCCATGACGAAAGTAACGCTGGAAATCGTGAATACCAAAGGATTGCACGCGCGTGCCTCGGCCAAACTCGTGGAAGTTGTGGAGAGCTTCGATGCCAGCGCAGAAGTGTCAAAAGACGGAATAACGGCGTCAGGTGATAGTATCATGGGGCTTTTGATGTTGGCAGCCTCACAGGGAACCTTTATTGACGTCGACACAAGTGGGCCGGATGCCGAAGCCTTGGCGGAGGCCCTCAAGAACCTGGTTGCAAACAAGTTTGGTGAAGAAGACTAGCGGTTTTGCGGAGCTTGCTCGAAACAGAAAGGTGTCTCTTTGGTTGAAAGCGTGCAAAATGTAGCTGCGGATCAAAAGTCTCAGCCTGCCGATTTCACAAAGTATGATCGCCGGGCGATTTCCTACGCATCGACGTTCGACGACCCGTGGAAAGCTGCGTTTATCCGCGCCGTTGAAATGCTGACGGGCCGCTTGACGATACTCCGCCTCGTGCGCGAGTTCGAGCGCCGCGGCGCGCCGCAGGGGCAAGCTTTCTGGCGCGCTGCACTGGACGTGATGGGGATTGATCTGCTGACGCCACAGGAGCAACTGGACCGCATTCCGAAAGAAGGACCGTTGGTGGTCGTGGCAAATCATCCGCACGGTATGGTGGACGGGATGATCTTTGCGGACCTGATTGGCCGTGTGCGTCCGGACTATCGGATTTTGACGCGCTCGTTGCTGACGGTGATTGATGAAGTGGCCGGGTCTTACATGATCCCGGTTCCGTTTCCGCACGATCCGGACGCGCAGCGTAAGGGCGTTGCGATGCGTGCGCATGCGATGCAGCATCTGAAGGACGGTGGCGTCGTGGCATTGTTTCCGTCGGGCGGTGTCGCCGCGTCAGAGACCTTCTTCGGACCGGCCGTCGAAGCGGAATGGAATGTTTTCACCGCCAAACTCATTCGAAAATCGGGAGCCGCCGTTCTGCCGTTGAAGTTTCAGGGTCAAAACTCGCGCGCCTATCAGATTGCCAACAAGATTTCACCAATGCTGCGGCAAGGGCTCTTGCTGCACGAGATCGTGTATTCGCTCAACAAACCGCAGGCACCCATCGTGGGCCATCCGCTCTCTGCGCAGGAGGTTGAAAGATGGTGGGATGATCCACGTGGTTTCATGGCATGGCTGCGGGAACACACGCTGTCGCTGAAAAGCTGACCGTTCGAGGCGTCGCTTTACCTTGTTGGTACCGGCGTGTCACCGCGGTAGTCGTAAAATCCGCGCTGCGTCTTGCGACCAAGCCACCCGGCCTCGACGTA
>JASFFN010000298.1:0-3864 GCA_050124275.1 Roseobacter sp.
AGACAGCCCAGTGGAGGTCGTTCATGTAGGGTATTCCGGAAAAAGGTTGCGCGGTTTTGGGTTCGTCCCATGCAGAAGTACCGTCAGGGTTGAACGGAGTCCATACACTGCAACCCTGAATTCTCAATCCGTTACATGTAAGGCACTCTATCCCAGCCCAAGCCTCTTGTTCCGCGCCTCGCGCAACCGCGCGAAATCATCTCCCGCATGATAAGACGACCGCGTCAGGGGCGTTGCCGAAACCATGAGAAATCCCTTGCCGAACGCCGCTTTTTCGTAAGCGGCGAATTCGTCCGGCGTCACGAAGCGATCCACGCGATGGTGTTTCGGTGTCGGTTGCAGATACTGGCCGATCGTCAAAAAGTCGATGTCGGCGGCACGCATGTCGTCCATGACCTGCATGACCGCCTGGCGGTCTTCTCCGAGGCCCACCATGATGCCTGACTTCGTGAACATGGCGGGGTCAAGCTCCTTGACACGTTGCAGCAAGCGCAGGGAATGGAAGTATCGCGCGCCGGGGCGCACTTCGGGATAGAGGCCGGGCACCGTTTCCAGGTTGTGATTGAAGACATCCGGACGGGCCTCGACGACTTTTTCAAGAGCGTCCGGGCCACACCTGATGAAATCCGGCGTCAGAATCTCTACGGTCGTATGCGGGCTTCTGTGGCGCACGGCGCGAATGGTTTGCGCAAAATGCTCTGCTCCGCCGTCTTCGATGTCGTCGCGATCGACGGATGTAATCACCACGTGATTGAGCCCCAGCTTTTCGACCGCATGTGCGACACGGCCAGGCTCGAACGCGTCAAGGTCTTCAGGGGGTTTGCCGGTGGCGATGTTGCAAAAGGTGCAGGCACGCGTACATACCTCGCCCATGATCATCATCGTCGCGTGGCCCTGGCTCCAGCATTCACCGACGTTAGGACAACCGGCTTCTTCGCAGACCGTCACGAGTTTGTTTTCCCGCATGATCCGCGCAGTATCGGCATAGCCTTTGCCGCCGGGCGCCTTGACCCGGATCCAGTCCGGCTTTTTGGGCTGAGGACTGTCGGGCCTGCGTTGTTTCTCCGGATGGCGCTGTTGCGGCACTTTCAGATCGCGCATGCGTTTGCCTTTTCTGGTATCCTTCAGTTTGGAATGATACCACAGCGAGCAGGCAGCGAAAGGTCCCGCGACGCATGGCCGCTATTCCGCATGGGCCACAAACCCGTGTCTTGGTCTTTCTGAACCTTCCAGCCGAGCGACAGATGGCAACCCTTTTTCTCAGCCGATCAAAGGCCCGCCGGGTCCGACGGTCTCGTCGTAATGACGTTTGAGGCGGATCAGCGCGATGCGCAGAACGATCTTGCCGGACCGTGCGGACCATCCGAGCTTTTTTTCTGCCGACTCAAGACCTTCAAGGTAACAGCAGCAGCGCAAGACAACATCCGACAACCCGGGCCCAAGTTCCGCGAGGGCATCAGCGACGCGCTGTCTTGCAACAGATGAGCCACCGCTCACATCGCCATCAGGCACGTAGCTGCCGCGCGCCCCGCCGGTCAGAAACCGCTCCCAGTTCTGAGAGACTTTCGGACCCATTTGCGCGAGCTCAAAGTCCTCGCGCAGACGTTCCCCCGCTGTCACCAGATCGCTGGTCAGAAACGGTTCGCCGTTTACGTCCTTCCGGCGGGCCAGTGCGATGAGCGGGCTTTCGGCAAGACTGTACCGCATGCGCTTGACAGAACCGGCATCAAAATCAGCGTTGTCCCGTCCATCGGAACGGAAAGGCGCATCAGCGAAAGGCGTCTGGCATTCCGCAAATCCCCGAGAACCCGGAACGGTTGTTTCCTCAAGCATATTTTCAAGCGCAGACCGCCCGGCAGGCGTAATCGAATACCGGGTGATTTTTCCGCTCTGTTTCGGCGAAATCCAGTCTTTCAGCGCAAGTGCCTCGGCGAATTTACGGTCGACAACGCCAGTTCTCATCGCCGCCGCGCCCGCACCGTCCCTGACGATGACGGCTTTTTCCATTTCCGCCGCCACAGCCAGAACAGCGCCCGTTTCGCACAGCCGCCGGAGGACACGCGCAGCTTCGGAAGTGAAAGCCGCACCGTCGGTGAGACGATCCGCGGTGTCATTCTCGGTCTGTGTACTTTTATCGTCAAATTGCATGGCGGCTGGATCTTTCTTGTGCAGGGATGCTGACAGCGAACAAGGTCGGAAATGCGTCGTTCCCAGATTGCGCAGAGCAGCATCGACCAGTGGATCGTCGCGTCGTGTTTCGATGCGTCTGATCTGGCGCAGGATCGTTGAAGCATGGCATCCGGACGCGCGCGCGAGCGCACGTATCGGAAAGCCGGCTTCGGTGTGGGCCAGATACATTTGTGCCGCCCTCGGCACCCAATCGGGCAGTATTGCCGGTGCCGCAACAGAACGCGTCGTGATTGATTGAGACTTGGAGTCGTTTATCATGAAGTGCCGGATCGCCCCCAATAGTTGCATTATTTTACACAATAACAACCCTGAGGAGAAATTGGTTACCTGTTCGTTAATTCCAACGGATGCCCGCAGTATTGTATCGATTGAATAAACAGTACTTAAATCTGCGCACGGTATAGGGCATGTGCACGCAACAGTATCGCCATATTGTTCACAGCGCTCTGACCTAGAAAAGGGTAAACGAGATGTAACCCCCTACGTGCGACAGGGCGCACGAGGCGGCAACACCCGCATAAAGTGTGTCATACCTGTTCTCGAACATCTGCTCAAAAAGAGTTCGAGAAGAAAGGACACCACCCATGCAAGACGTTCTCTCAATGCTTCAGGCGCTGCGGCGCCCGCCCCTCTTGATGCGTGCCGCGAGAATCGGCGCGGACGACTATCGGCGGGGGGTGCACCTGCCGCGTCTTCTGGGATACGGCATGTTGCCGCGCCACGGTGCCGCGCTGATGAAGCTAATGGAACTGGAGAACGATCTGAATGCGCAGCGGGTATCCGGCAATACCAGCTACAGCCTCATCAAACATGTCGACATTCTGATCGCGATGGTCGGCGAGTCACGCATCCTGCGCGCCGCGCAGGCCGCGTGACTCAGGTGAAGCTGTCCGGCATCTCGGCTTTTTTGCGCGCCACGAAATCGGAAAGGCTTTCTGCGATGGCAGGGTCCATTGCAGGCTGCTGATAGGTGCTCAGCATTTTCTCGACCCGCAGACTGGCAAGAGTCTGCGTGTCGCGTGCGCCTTCATCCTCCCATGTTTCGTAAGGCTTGTAGTCGAGCAGGTCGGACTTCCAGAACGCCGACTTGAAATTGCGTTGCGTATGGTCGCACCCCAGATAGTGCCCGCCGGGACCAACCTCGCGGATCGCCTGCATCGCCTGCGCGTTTTCGTCGGTCGCGACGCCGCGCGCAAAATGGTGCAAAATACCCAGCTGGTCCGCATCCATGACGAATTTTTCAAAGGATGAAACCAGCCCGCCTTCCAGCCAGCCGCAGGCGTGCAGCATGAAATTCACCCCGGACAACAGTCCCATGTTCAGGCTGTTCGCCGACTCGTAAGCGGCCTGCGCATCGGGCAGCTTTGAGCCGCAAAAAGATCCCGCCGAGCGGTACGGCAAGCGCAACCTGCGCGCCAGTTGGCCGGCACCGTATGTGATCTGCGCCGCCTCGGGTGTTCCGAACGTCGGTGCACCGGAGTTCATGTCGATCGATGTCACGAAAGCGCCCATGATCA
Source organism: Roseobacter sp. (assembly GCA_050124275.1). Lineage (GTDB taxonomy): Bacteria > Pseudomonadota > Alphaproteobacteria > Rhodobacterales > Rhodobacteraceae > Roseobacter. The sequence goes on from JASFFN010000298.1 coordinate 3,708, forward strand.
CCGGCGCCCCCGGACGGCACAACTGACTGTAGGCGATCCCGGCAAGCGCCTCTGCGAGCACCTGCGTCAGTGTTCCAGCGACCGATACCGGCGCCATCGCGCCGCCGACGATGAATGGCGAAATGATGCAGGCCTGGTTGTTTTCCGCGTAGACCTC
>JASFFN010000299.1:0-3858 GCA_050124275.1 Roseobacter sp.
CCGTTGGGCTTCGGACAAACGACCCAGCCCTTGGTAATGCAGCCCTTTCAACAGGTTTTTTCGTACAGTGGCGGCGACGATGTGCCGGATACCTGCAGGCATGCTTTCGAAATAGAGATCGCGTATCCCGGGCCAGATGTCGTCATTGCCCCAACGATCCAGCAAAAGGTGGAAATAGATATGCTCTTCCGACATGCGAATGAACGCACGGGCGTTGGCGCGATCAAGATCGGACAGGCCGGCAAAAAAATCCGTTCCTTTCGACGTGAGATAGTCCTGTATGCGGTCACTGTCGGCGATCAGACGCCCTTGGTCCCGCAGAACCGGCAGCTTGCCGAACGGTGCTTTTCGCGGATCCGGCGTGTCTTCTCTTTCCCACGCCACGCCCGACATGTTCAGCAGGTATGCCGCCTTGACGCAAAACGGGCTGGGCGCGAATAGACCGAACGCCGGTGGATATGTCAGAAGCTGCATCATGGCGGGCCCTTTCCCGAATTATGCACGTTTCGGCGACAGTTCGCGGTATGACGCAGAGTTGTCTTTTGCCGAATCCAAAGTCGCGCTACAGTGGAACTTATAAGAAAACCAGAGCAGGAAAACACAATGACACGCAAGACTGTCGTATCAGGCCTATTTTTCACGGCTATGTTCGCCCAGACCGGACTGGCGCAGTCCGTGAGCCAGTCGCCGCGACCCGTCGGCAAACCCCCACACGTCACTCAGGCGGAATTCGTCAAGGCATCTGCCACCACAGTCGTTGTCAACGAGGCGCTTCGACCCAAGATGCGGAGCAATACAATGGCCGGGCAGGAACGGGTCGCGCTCGACCTTGCGACCTCTCAGGCCGGATTTGACGCATGGATAACGGATTTCAGACCGCGTGCGGGTGCACAGGGCATCAGGGCAAATACGCTCGACATTGCGTTCCGGGGCATTCAATTGGACGAGGATGTCATTCGCCGCGACAGGAACCAGTCGGAGTTCACGAAAACGATCTGGGAATATCTTTCGAGCGCCGCATCGCAGACACGCATCGCAAATGGCAAATCCGCTCTGGCAAAGCACCAACGGACACTCCAGGCGATCGAAGCGCGCTATGGTGTGGACAAAGAGGTCGTCGTCGCAATCTGGGGACTGGAAAGCGCCTACGGTACTTTCCGGGGATCGAACAACGTCATCCAGTCCATGGCAACGCTCGCCTACGAGGGGCGTCGCGCCGCGTTTTTCGAAGAGCAGCTGGTCGCGGCCCTCAGGATCATCCAGGATGGCGACACATCTCCACAAAACATGACCGGCAGTTGGGCCGGCGCCATGGGCCACACCCAGTTCATGCCCACGTCCTACCTTTCCAATGCCGTGGACTTCAATGGCGACGGGCGTCGTGACATCTGGTCGGATGACCCCACGGATGCCCTGGCCTCGACAGCGGCGTATCTCAAGAATGCCGGCTGGACCAAGGGCCAGCCTTGGGGTGTGGAGGTACAGTTGCCAGTCGGTTTCGACTACACGCTGGCGGATCGCAAGATCGAGAAAACGCCCGGATCATGGGCCCGGATGGGAGTCAGGGACATGAGCGGACGCGAGGTGCCCAATCATGGCAAAGCCTCTATCCTGCTACCAGCCGGCGCGCGGGGCGCCGCCTTCATGATCTTCGACAATTTTGCCGCGATCGAGCGGTACAACCCGGCCGATGCCTACGTGATCGGCGTGGGGCATTTGAGTGACCGGATCGCCGGCGGGCCACCCATCCAAGCAAGCTGGCCGACCCAAGACCGCGCCCTGACCTCTGCGGAACGCAAGGAAATGCAGCGCCGGCTCACGCAGGCCGGGTTCGATACGAAAGGCATTGACGGGCGCGTCGGGCCCAAGACGATCGATGCGATCCGCGCTTACCAGAAGAACCGGGGGCTCGTTCCGGACGGCTATGCCTCCGTTTCGCTGCTGCAGGGATTGAGGTAATCAGCGCAACCTTGCGGTCAGCGCTTTGATCCGCTGGCGCGTCAGCTCGATGCGGCACGAACGGATTTCGATCCCGGTGCCGGATCCGCCGCCAAAGAGCGCGCCGGCGTAATCACATTCTGCCGCACGGAAATCTTCCCATCGCGCCTGCGCGGTTTCGAGGGCGGGGAGGGCGACATCGCGACCCGTGACGCCGTCGAGTTCCCGAGCGCTCTGCCGGGCAAATTTCAGCGTGACGTCCAGCGCCGCCTGAACCGTCTCTTCGAGGTCCGCCAGGCATTGCCCGGTTTCAACTTGTGAGCTTGCGTTGATACTGCACTCCAGAGACGGCGACGCCAGAGATGCCGCCGCTCCCATCGACAAAGCGACGGCGACACCTGCGATATGTTTCACGCGGGGCTCATGCCGCGCAACCGTTCCGACCGCCGTCTGAGCAATTCGACAACCGTCAGCAGCGCGATCGAGATAACGACGAGTATTGTCGCCACCGCAAGGATCGTCGGACTGATCTGTTCGCGCAGGCCGGTGAACATCTGCCACGGCAGCGTCTTCTGCCCGGCGGAGCCGACAAAGAGAACGACGACCACTTCGTCGAAGGAGGTGATGAAGGCAAAAAGGCCGCCCGATATGACACCCGGCAGGATCAGCGGCATCTGAACGCGGAAGAAAGTCGTGACGGGGTCGGCGCCCATGTTTGCTGCAGCACGGGTCAGGGAATTGTCAAAGCCCACGAGCGTTGCCGTCACGGTGATGATGACGAACGGAATACCTAGCGCCGCGTGCGCGAGCACGACGCCCAGATAGGTGCCCTGCAGCCCGATGCGGCTGTAGAAGAAATACATGCCGGCGGCGGAAATGATCAGCGGCACGATCATCGGCGAAATCAGGATCGCCATGATCGCCCGGCGGGCGGGAACATGCGGCTGGCTCAGGCCGATGGCGGCCAGCGTGCCGAAGCTGACCGACAGCAAGGTCGCGGCAGGCGCGATCTTGACCGAATTCGCAAGCGCGCCCTGCCAGTCCGAATTCGTGAAGAAATCCTCATAGTGCTTCAACGAATAGCCAGCCGGGTCAAAGCGCAGCATTTCCGGCGTGAAGGTAAAGAAATCCTCGGCGTTGAAGCTCAGCGGCATCACCACGAGGATCGGGGTGATGAGAAAGACCAGAATGGCCCCGCAGATGACCCGGAACGCATAGTGCCACAGCACCTGACCAGGCGTGAGGTACGGCACCAGGTGCTCGCGGTACCGCGATTCGTAGAGCCAGAAGCTGAACCAGCCGAAGAACCAGCCGAACAGCACACCGATCAGGCCGGCAGCAAGGCCGCCCAGCAGGAACCCTGCAATGGCAAGCAGAACGACGAGGCCCCAACGCCCGGCGTTCTCAGCCTTGACAACCTTGGTGAGAACGAAGGCGGCCGCGCCCATCAGAACCGCGCCCAGCACAATGCCAAGCAGCGTGCTGTCCTGCGCTGTGCCGACGAAGAGGCCGGCAAAGGCTCCGGCCGCAGCCACGACGGGAACGTAGAAGGAGGGTTCGGTGCGTTCTACAGGTGTGAGGGCAACCATGTCTCAGCCTCCCAGCTTTACGTTATCGATGCCGACGATTTTGTCGTAGGCGTAATATAGCCCAAGCACGACCGCCAGCAGGATGGCACCAAGTGCGGCGGCCAGACCCCAGTTCAGTGAACTTGAAATGTGATAGGCGATCCGGTTGGAGATGAACGTACCGGTCGTGCCACCGACGAGTTCCGGCGTGATGTAGTAACCGATCGCCAAGATGAACACGAGGATCGACCCCGCGCCGATCCCGGGCACCGACTGCGGGAAATACACCCGCCAGAAGGCGGTCCAGTTCGTGGCCCCGAGCGATTTCGCCGCCCGCAGGTAACTTGGCGGA
>JASFFN010000300.1:0-3852 GCA_050124275.1 Roseobacter sp.
ATGAGTGACGGGAAGACATAGTAGAGGGTCGCGTTGACAACAAAGGCCATCATGATCGTCACCATGAGGCGGGCGTGCCCTGGCGGTTCAGATGCGGTGTCCTGCCGTGCCACAGCGCCCCTTTCGAACTTGCAGTCACCGCAACGGATAGGGGTAAAACGTGGCTCAAGTTGGGCGCGGTGTCTGACGGGTCAGTTCCCTCAGAACTCGCGCTCGCCGCCTTGCTGCCAGGGCTGGACGAGGTTGCCGAAGCGGGTGAAGCGGCCTTCGAAGCTGAGGTCGACAGTGCCGATGGGGCCATGGCGCTGTTTGCCGATGACCACTTCGGCGCGGCCGTGCAGCCGTTCCATCTCTTCCTGCCATTTCGCCATGGCTTCGAGATCGTGATCTCCGGGTTTCTCGCGCTCTTTGTAGTATTCCTCGCGGAATACGAACATGACCACATCGGCGTCCTGCTCGATTGAACCGGATTCCCGCAGATCGCTGAGCTGCGGGCGTTTGTCGTCGCGGTTTTCCACCTGTCGGGACAGCTGGGACAGGGCCACCACGGGGATGTCGAGTTCCTTTGCGATCGCCTTGAGGCCCATCGTGATTTCCGAAATCTCGTTGACACGGTTTTCCGATCTGCCGGAGCCACGCACGAGTTGCAGGTAGTCCACCATCAGCACATCGAGACCGTGCGTGCGCTTGAGCCTGCGCGCACGGGCGGCCAGCTGCGCAATCGGCAGGGCCGGCGTGTCGTCGATGTAGAGCGGGCAGGCTTCCAGCGCCTTGGCAGCATCGACGAAGCGGCGGAATTCGGCTTCGGTCATATCGCCGCGACGGATCTGTTCGGAGGGCACTTCCGATGCCTCCGACAGAATCCGCGCGGCGAGCTGCTCGGCGCTCATTTCAAGCGAGTAAAATCCTACGACGCCGCCGTCCACCGCGCCTTCCGTGCCGTCGGGCAGCACACCGCGCTTGTAGGCCTTGGCAATGTTGAAGGCGATGTTGGTGGCCAGCGAGGTCTTGCCCATGGATGGCCGGCCAGCAAGGATCAAGAGGTCCGAGCGGTGCAGCCCCCCCAGTTTTTTGTCGAGGTCCACCAAACCCGTGGAGGTCCCGGCGAGCCCGCCATCCCGCTGATAAGCTGCGTTTGCAACATTGACAGCGTCCGTTACCGCCTTGAGAAAGCTCTGAAATCCGCTCTCTATCTGTCCTTGCTCTGCCAGCGAATAGAGTGCCTGTTCGGCCTCGACGATCTGTTCCCTCGGCTCGGAGGCCACATCGACGCGCGCGGCCTTGTCCGAAATGGTGCGGCCCAGTCTGATGAGATCCCGGCGTACAGCCAGATCGTAGATCATCCGCGCGTAGTCCTTTACCGCGAAAGCGGAGATCGCGGCTCCGGCGAGACGTGCGAGATAAGCGGGACCGCCCAGTTCCTTGAGGCCCTCGTCGTCCTCCATGAAAGCCTTGAGCGTGACGGGGGAGGCGAGGTTGTTTTTGGCGATACGCGCTTCGGCGATCTCGTAGATGCGCGCGTGGACGGGATCGTAGAAATGTTTCGGCGAGATGATCCGGGAGACCCGGTCGTAGACGTCGTTATTGGTCAGAATCGCCCCGAGAAGCTGCTGCTCCGCTTCAATCGAATGCGGCATGGTCTCCGGCGCGTCAATGTCCACGCCGGTCGGATTGAAGGCCGAGATTTCGTTCATGACTGTCCTTGCCTGATTGGCGTCTGCTCTGGCGCTTCTGGGGCGCCGCTCCCGAGGTTGTAGCCCAGATCGGTCCGGTTACCTATGAGGAAATAACTGTGGATAACATCCAAGATAACTCTGTGAACGGGCGGTCTCGATTGCGTATATGGTACCACCTTCAGCAATTCCCGCAACATCTAGATGGACTATGCGATTCTTTTCACCCTGGCTCAGTCCTGCTGTGGAGAAGAATTTATTTCTTGTTTGCTTCTTGCCACTTACGCGGATCGTTCAGGAAGGCTTCCACTTCCAGTAGTGTGTCCGGGCTGAAGACCTGCTGAGACCTGGCTTCGGCAAGAACATCCCACCATGTACACAGGGCATGGAGCGCGACGCCGTGATCGCCGAGGGTTTTTTCGGTTTCCGGAAAGATGCCGTAGTAGAAAATCACGGCCGTGTGTGCGCATGTGGCGCCCGTTTCGCGGATCGCATCCACGAACGAAAGCTTGGAGCCGCCGTCGGTCGTGAGATCTTCGACCAGCAGGACACGCTGGCCTTCCGACATGGCGCCTTCGATGCGCGCGTTGCGGCCATAGCCTTTTGGTTTTTTGCGCACATAGGTCATTGGCAGGGCCATCCGCTCGGCCACCATGGCCGCAAAGGGGATGCCGGCCGTCTCGCCGCCGGCAATGTTGTCGAAGGCTTCGAAGCCCGCGTTGCGCATGACCGTGACGGTGAGAAAGTCCATCAACGTACTGCGAATGCGCGGGTAGCTGATGAGTTTGCGGCAATCGATGTATGTCGGGCTCGGCAAGCCGGAGGCGAGCGTAAAGGGGTCGTCCGTGTTGAAATGCACCGCTTTGATCTCAAGCAGCATGCGTGCCGTCAGCCGGGCCATTTCCTGGGCGTCGGGATAAGAAGAGGGGATCATGGCGCATCCTTGGCAATGAGGGCGACGGGTGTTTCGCCGCCTGCGAGGGTATCAGGTCGCAAAACGGTCAGGCGACTTTCCAGTTCAGGGCGAAACCAGGATCGAACACCGTGACCGGACCGTCGTCCGTTTCAATCCGCGCGGGGATGTCGGGGGCTGCTCTTGACAGCGTGATCCGCTCTTCGTTCGGGGGCATCCGGTAAAAGGCCGGCCCGTGGAGAGAGGTAAAGCCTTCGAGGCGGTCGAGGGCCGCTTCCTCTTCAAAAACCTGCGCGAGGATCGAAAGGGTGTTCGGCGCCGTGAAACACCCCGCGCAGCCGCAGGGCAGGAGCTTGTTGGCGTCGGTGTGAGGTGCCGAGTCCGTTCCGAGAAAAAAGCGCGTCTCGCCCGAAGTCGCGGCTTGGCGCAGCGCCAGGCGGTGCTCTTCGCGTTTGGCCACGGGCAGACAGTAGTAGTGCGGTTTTATGCCGCCCGCGAGGATGTGATTGCGGTTGATGACAAGATGATGCGTCGTGATCGTCGCCCCAAGGCTGTCGTCCTGCGCGCGCGCATAGTCGACGGCGTTTGCCGTGGTTATATGCTCCAAGACGACGCGCAATCCGGGGGTGTTCTGGCGGATTGGATCCAGCACGCGGTCAATGAACACGGCTTCGCGGTCGAAGATGTCTATGTCATCGTCCGTGACTTCGCCATGTACACAGAGCGGCAGACTGATTTCGGCCATCCGCTCCAGCACCGGTCTGATCTTGTCGAAGTTCCGCACGCCGCTGGCGGAATTGGTGGTCGCGCCTGCAGGATAGAGCTTGACCGCATGCACGAGACCGCTGGCTTGAGCCGCTGCCACATCGTCCGGATCTGTTTCCTCGGTAAGATAGAGGGTCATCAGAGGGGTGAACGACGCGCCCTCCGGCAGGGCTGCGAGAATTCTGTCCCGGTAAACCGCCGCCTGAGCAGCCGTCACCACCGGGGGCACCAGATTGGGCATGACGATGGCCCGCGCGAAATGTGACGCCGTGGATGGCAGGACCGCCTTGAGCATGGCGCCATCCCGCAGATGCAGGTGCCAGTCATCGGGGCGGCGGATCGAAAGGGTTTGTGTCATGTTCATCCGCTAGCACAGCGCTGCGGCCAGTGCCAGTGCTAGACATCGGGGTCGGGCAGACTCTCCAGCCGTCGCGCAAAGCGCGGCGCGCGCATCCGCGCGTTGACGTTCCGGCACAGCAGTCTTATCAGTTCAGTGCGTCC
>JASFFN010000301.1:0-3847 GCA_050124275.1 Roseobacter sp.
CCTTTTGGCAAATATCAGGGCAATGGGCACAGTTATGGAAGCCGATTCCAGTGACATCTTCGTCAGTTGGCTACCACTTTATCACGATATGGGGTTGATCGGAGCTTGGCTCGGCAGCCTTTATTTTGGCGTCCCTGCGGTCATCATGTCGCCGCTTTCCTTCATTGCAGATCCGACCCGCTGGCTGTGGGCGATCCACAGACACCGGGCGACCCTGTCGGCAGCGCCGAACTTTGCGTTTGAGTTATGCCTGAAACGGATCGAGGATGAAGACATTGAAGGCCTCGATTTGAGTTCGCTGCGCACGGTTGTCAACGGCGCGGAACCGGTAAGCCCAAGTACGATCGCGCGCTTCACCGAGCGATTTTCGAAGTATGGCTTTGCGCCAACCGCCATGGCACCTGTCTATGGCCTTGCTGAAAGCTCGGTAGGGCTCGCCTTCCCGCCACCCGGGCGCACGCCGATCATTGATCGTGTAGAGCGCCGCACACTCGCCGAGCAGGGCGTTGCCCGCCCTGCTGCAATCGACGACGGCACCGCGCGCGAAATCGTTGCCTGCGGCCAGCCACTGCCGGGTCATCAGGTGCGTATCGTGGATGACACCGGGCGCGAGGCACCCGAGCGCCACGAAGGGCGCCTCGAGTTCAAGGGGCCATCAGTTACACGCGGCTACTTCGAAAATCCAAAAAAGAACCAAGCCCTTTTCCATGGCGAATGGGCCGATTCCGGTGACCTCGCCTATATCGCCGAAGGCGATATATATATGACCGGCCGAGTCAAGGACGTCATCATACGCGCAGGCCGCAATGTCCATCCGCACGAGTTGGAAGAGTGCGTCGGCAACGTTGAGGGTGTTCGCAAGGGCTGTGTCGCGGTGATCGCCGGGACTGATAAGGCAACGGGTACCGAGAAGCTCATCGTGGTCGCCGAGACACGGATGACCGACGCCGAGGCACGCACGGATCTTGAAAAGCGCATTCTGGACGCCTCCGCGACGATACTCGAAATACCGCCGGAAGAAATCGTTCTTGTGCCGGCGCATGCGGTGCCAAAGACCTCGAGTGGCAAGATCCGCCGTTCGGCGACGCGCGACCTCTACGAAGCTGGCACACTCGGCCAGCCGGGCCAAACGCTTTGGTGGCAACTCGGAAGGTTGACCGTATTGGCTGCCGCCGGACACTTGACCCGCGGTGCCCGCACCCTTGGCAGGTATGTCTATGCCGGCTGGTGGTGGAGCTTGCTGGTCCTTCTTGCCGTCTTCGTCTGGCCGCTGGTTGTTATGTTGCCGGTCCGGCGTTGGCGGCACACGGTGGTCGGAGGCGGAGTGCGTACGCTGTTCCTGCTCACCGGAATTCGCTTCGAGGTCGAGCGTGTGTTCAAGGTCCCTGAACGCGACGTCGTGATTGCCTCGAACCATGCCAGCTATCTCGATGGAGGGGTCCTGTCCGCAGCGATTGACGGGCCGTTGACCTTTGTTGTGACCGAACGATTTGGCAGCCAGCTCGTCGCCGGACCATTCCTGCGCCGTCTTGGTGCGATTTTCGTTGCTGATAGCGCAGGTGGTTTGCAAGAGGCAGAGGATGCGATCCTTGCGGCAATGCGCGCCGGCGAGCGACTTGTCGTCTTTCCTGAGGGACGGTTGAGACGCATGCCTGGGTTGCTAAGCTTCTATCCCGGCGCTTTTCATTTCGCGGCAAGGGCGGGTGTGCCGGTGCTACCGGTGACGTTGGTGGGAACGCGCTCGGTCTTGCGCGACAGCCGCCAGTGGTTTCCAAGGCGCGCACCGGTTTCTGTGCGCTTGGGCGAACCCATCTGGGCTGATGCGGACGATTTCGCAGGAGCGCTCCGCCTTGGCAAGGCCGTCCGCTCTGACATTCTTGCCCATTGCCGGGAGCCGGACCTTGGTCGCGAGGAGATCGAGTTTGGCTTGCCGCACCCGGACTAGGATTCTGCCTCTTTTGCGGCTGGTTCTCGCACCCGTGTCAGGGCGAAGAGCGCAAGCGCGAAAAATACTAGGATCGAGGCCATTCCGGCACGCTGGTTCATGAAAACATCCGTAATGAACGCGAGAACCAGTGGTCCGGCGAAGGAGGTGACCCGGCCTGAGAGCGCGTAGAGGCCGAACATTTGGGCTTCCTTACCCTTCGGCACCAGCCGCGCCATAAAGGAGCGGCTTGCAGCTTGCGCTGGGCCGATGAAGACGCCGAGCGCCAAGCCGGCAATCCAGAGCACCTTTTTTGAGTCCGTCGTCACTAGCACCGCCCCGAGTAAGATCAGAGCGGCGACTGCGCCGAGGATTGTCTTCTTCGGGCCGATGAGGTCGTCGACCGGACCAAATATAGCGGCGCCTATGCCGGCCGTGATGTTCACCGCAATCGCAAACAGCATAACATCTTCGAGGTCCATGTCGAATGTGCCAGCTGCATAAATGCCGGCGAATGCGAATAAGGTGCCAAGGCCATTCGAAATGAACAGCCATGATGTAAGGAACCAGACGATATTGGCTTGGTTTAGAACGTCGCGTAGCGTGACCCCAAGCGTCGTGAGCCCTAGAAAAATTGCCTTGCGCATAGGCACCGCCCGTGTCGGTCGATCCGGAGTCAGGGCGTAAAGGGGTAAGGCGAAAACGCTGACCCAGATACCAGCTAGGATTGCCGTCGCCCGTATGGGTTCGTAGGCTCCTGTATCAAGAATTCTTAGCGGGGCGCCGTCGCGAACAAAGACAACAAGCGCGACGATAACAGATAGCATTCCGCCCAAGTAACCGTAGCTCCAAGCCCGGCCCGAGACGCGGCCGAGGCGGTCGCGTGAGACAAGAGAGGGCAGCAGCGAGTTGTAAAACACCCACGCAAGATCAGACGTGATTGTCGCGCATGCAACCAGAACTAGCGCAAGCCAAATTGGAGTCAGCGATGGCGTGACGACGTATAGCGTGCACGAGAACAGGGTGCAAAGCGTGGTAAAGGTGATAAGCCATGGTTTGCACCGGCCGCTCTGATCGGCAATGGCGCCGAGTACCGGGCTCACCAGCGCCACGAACAACGCGACGGCGCTCATCGTGTAACCCCACAGTACAGTCCCTTCCGTGGGCGTAGGTGCGACGGCGCGGATGAAATAGGGGCCAAAAACGAAGGTCGTGACGATGGTGCCGAAAGCACTATGAGCCCAATCGTAAAGGCACCAGGCGAATATACCGTTTTCCTTCCGGTCGACTTGGGAACTGTCGCTCACGGTTCATCTCCGGGCCAGTACTCATCCGCCTTCTATATCAGTGTGGAATATATCCGACGACGGTAGACCATCCCAATACTAAATCGTTGCTTCCAAATTAGAGTGTTGCGTGGAGCCGCTGAAACCGCCGGACAAAGCGAACTACGATCTCGATACCGGCAATCTTCGCGGGCCTCACGCTTGTCAGCAAACACCGCCAAGCTCACACAAAAATAGCTCTTCAAGTCTTTGCAATGGCGTTGCATTTCTCGATGCTGCATTTTTCAATCAGCGGCCTTCAGGCGGCGTTCCAGTTTATCCAGCATGTCTCTCGTCATGGCATCTAAGTCAAAGGCAGGCATCCAGCCCCATTCCGCCCGTGCCGCGCTGTCATCGAGAGAGCGGGGCCAAGAATCCGCGATCGCCTGGCGAACTGGGTCTATGTCATAGTCAATTTCGAAGCCTTCCACATGCTTCGCGATCTCCTCTGCAAGGCGCTTGGGTGTGATGTTCATCGCCGCGACGTTGAATGCGTTTCTGTGTTTTAGCTGGGCCGGATCAGCTTCCATTAACTCAATCATCGCACGGATCGCGTCAGGCATGTACATCATGGGGAGGCAGGAATTCGGACCGAGAA
>JASFFN010000302.1:0-3845 GCA_050124275.1 Roseobacter sp.
ATGGATCAATCGTTTGAGATTTATCGGTCTGGCGGGTTTGAAACATGCCTGCGATTTATTCCGGGCCTCGAGCCTGTGATGCCAGTTTCACATGCTGAGACGTTTCCGCAGCAATTTGACAAGGTCGGGAACGATGAGGATCGGCAAGACGAAAAGCGCGATGAGCATCCATTCACCACCGCCGATCGGGACGGTGCGCAAAAGAACCTGCAAGGGGGCCCAGTAGACGGCCAGCATTTGCGCGCCGAGGGTCAGCGCGAGGGCTGCAAGCAGGAACGGATTGCTGAACCATCCAATGCGCCAGCTTGTCAAATGCAGAGACCGGAACGCAAAAACACTGGCTTTTTCAAAGAATACCATTGCGGTAAATGCAGTTGTCCGGGCCAGTTCGACGCTCTGATCCAGCAAATGAAAGAAAATCCAAAGGCTGGATATGCCGGTATAGAGCCCGAATGCCACTATGGTCAGAACACCCGGCACACCCAGGATGGCGGTTTTTTTATGTCGTGGTTTTTCGCGCATCTGGTCGGGCTCCGCCTTCTCCAGACCGAGCGCGACCGCGGTGACACCGTCAGTGACGAGGTTCATCCACAAAATCTGCGTAGCGAGGAAAACCAAAGGCCCGCCAATGGCGATGTTAACGACCAGCGCGATGACCTCACCCGCATTGGAGGACAGCAAATAACGGACGAACTTGCAGATATTGGCGAACTGACGGCGGCCTTCGCCAATCGCCCGAACGATTGTCGCGAAATTGTCGTCGAGCAGCACCAGGTCAGAGGCGTCTCGCGCCACATCCGTGCCCCGTATGCCCATCGCCACACCGATATCGGCTTTCTTGAGTGCCGGCGCATCGTTCACACCGTCTCCGGTCATCGCGACGATCTGGCCCTGCGATTGCAGAACGGACACGATGCGCATTTTATGTTCCGGTTTGGTGCGGGCAAAGAGCACGTCACCGGCCAGAATGTCGTTGAGCTGGCCGTCGTCGAGTTGCTCCAACTCGTGGCCCGTAACATGTTCTGACACCGGCAAAGACAACTGATCCGCGATGGCCGCGGCGGTGATCGGACTGTCGCCCGTGATCATGATCGTTCTGATGCCTGCCGCCCGCGCACCCGCTATTGCTTCGCGCACGTCGGGGCGCGGCGGGTCAATGAGGCCGACAAGCCCGAGAAAGGTCATCCCCTCTTCCGCAATCTGTTGCTGTTCCGAGGCACGACGCGCGAGCGCGATCACGCGCAGCCCGCCTTGTGCCATCTGCGTGTAATCGTTCTTGATCGCCGCAATATCGTCGGGTGTCAGTGCATGCGTTCCCTGCCGGGTCATGATATCGGTGCAGATCTCGAGAATTTGTTCCGGCGCTCCCTTGGTCAGTGTCAGGGGCCCGTCCTGGGACTGACAAAGAACGCTCATGCGCTTTCGCTCGCTGCTGAACGGTATTTCCGCCAATACCAACGGCTCGCCCGGCAGGTCGCACCATCCTTTGTAGGCAAGTGTGACCAGCGCCCCTTCCGTCGGCGCACCGATCATCTCCCATACATTGTCGGTCTGACTGAGCCGCGCGTGGCTGCAGTGAAGCCCGGCATTCAGCACGGCGGCCAGAACTGCGTCGTCGGCTGCACGGATGCGCTTCCCGTTGATCTCGATGTGTCCCGCGGGGTCGTACCCGGTTCCGGTGACCAGATAGGTCCTGTCGGCGGTCCGCACCTGAGTCGCCGTCATTTTGTTTTCCGTCAGTGTACCCGTCTTGTCCGTGCAGATGACCGAGGCTGCGCCGAGCGTTTCGACCGCCTGCAGTCTCCTCGCCAGAGCATTTTGCCGAACCATCGCCGTGGCGCCGAGGGCCAGCGTGATCGTAACCACTGCGGGAAGGCCTTCCGGGACCATGGCGACGGCCAGCGAGAGCCCGGTAAGAACCATTTCGGTCACATCACGATCCATCACCAGTCCGAGCACGACCACGCCCAGTGCGATCACCAGCGCGGCGGCTCCCAGTTGCCGTGCCAGCTGGCCAAGCTTTTTCTGAAGGTTGGTCGTTTTCGCCCCCAGCGACCCGGTCAAATCGGCAATTCTGCCAAACTCGGTATCGGCTCCTATGGCCGTGACGCGCGCTTCCGCGCGGCCCGCCGTCACCGAGGTCCCTGCAAATACCTTGAACCCTTCCTTGTCGGGCGTTTTCGAGACGGGGATCGATTCCCCTGTCAGCACACTTTCGTCGACCTGCAGGGACGAGACACGAAGCAGGTCGGCATCTGCCGCCACTTTCGCGCCGGGTGACAGGACAAGTACATCGCCGGGTACGATTTCCCGCGCCGGAATGATCTGTTCGGCTCCGTCGCGGATCACCATGGCCTTGGGCGACATGAGCTTGCGCAATGACGTCAGGGCGGTTTCGGCCTTCCACTCCTGCAGAAAGCCCAAAGCAGCATTGAGCAGCACAACGACACCAATTGTGATTGCATCGACGATCTCGCCCAGAGCCAGGGCTGCAAATGCCGCAACAATCAGGATGATCACGAGCAGGCTGGAAAACTGCCGCAGGAACACGCCAAGCGGGCCGGCACGTTCCGGTTCCGGAAGTTCGTTCCAGCCGTGTTTTTGCCGCGCGCGTTGAACCTGGCTTTGCGTCAGCCCTGCGTCTCTGCTGCCGGTTTCCAAGCTTTCAGACCTCCAGCAGTCGCCGTGTTTCGGCCAGGGTTTCCTCCAGACTGCCCGACGTCCGGACCTTTTTCCATGTCAGGTTGCTGACGTCGTGGGACAGTTGCATGTCCAGAACCTGTGTCGTTGCGTCCGAGGCCGCATCGCGACGTGTGGTGATCCGGCGCTTCAGAATATCCGGCGCGGCCTGCAGCCAGAGCCCGTCAAACCGGACACCGGTCGCGCGTGCGGCGATCTCCATCGCGTCTCTGCGCTCGGCCAGATCGAACACGGCATCGGTCACGACCGGAGAACCGTCTTTCAGCAGGGCCAGGGCACGTTGAGTCATCGCCTCGTAGACCTTTCCGGAAACCTCTGGCGCATAGGCACTGTCCGGCAGACGGGTTTGCGGCGCCACGCCGAACATGGCTTTGCGGGTGCGGTCGCTTTCGATCAGCCGCGCGCCGGGGGCGGCGCCGACGAGGGGAGCGATCTTTCCCGCGACGGTCGATTTGCCACTGCCACTGAAGCCGCCGATCGCAACCAGTCTTGCCTGCTGCGGTTCAAGAAGCGACAGGGCGAGGTCATAGTAGCTGCGGGCTCCGCGGCGCTTGTCCTCGCCGTTTCCGATATGCGCGTCCTCTGACTGCGTCGCAAGAACGTGCGCACGAACTGCCGCCCGCAAAGCGATGAAGAAAGGCAGGCACGCATAGCCGTCCTCTTGATCGCAACTGTCGAGATAATGGTTCACGACAAGGCTCGCGAGTTCACGCAAGCCCCTGTGCCACAGATCCATCGCCAGAAAAGCCAGATCATACAGCACATCGACCGTCGCCAATTGATCGTTGAAGTCGATGCAATCGAACAACTGCGGGCGTCCTTCGAAGAGACAGATGTTCCGAAGATGCAGGTCGCCATGGCACCGCTTGATGCATCCGCGCGCCGCGCGTTTTTCGAGGATAGGTGCCTTTTGTTTCAAGGTCTTTCGGAAGGCTTTGTCGATACGCTCGATCTGCGCATCCGAAAACACCCGGCTTTGTCTGAAGCCTGCAAGGTTTATGTCGAGAACGCGCTCGATATTCGCGGCGCCATTCTCCCGGACCACCGTCGCGCGGTCGTGCGCCCCCGCAATTTCCCGTGCCAGTGTGCTCATGATTTCCGGTGTCAGGTCACCCCGCAGCGCGATTTCGTCCAGAATGTTTTCC